>JAHDIA010000107.1 GCA_020631035.1 Chitinophagales bacterium
TCGCATCAACAAATTGATGGGTATCAATGGTACTCGTTCTGTAGATGATTTTCACAAACGCTTGGGTAAGATTATGTGGGAAAATTGTGGTATGTCTCGAAATGCGGAAGGGCTAAAATCAGCCATTGAGCAAATTCAAAAATTGCGCAAAGAGTTTTGGCAAGATGTACGCATTCCTGGAGACATCAATGAGTTGAATCCCGAATTGGAAAAAGCGGGTAGGGTAGCGGATTTTCTTGAACTAGGGGAGTTGATGTGTAGAGATGCTTTGGACAGAAACGAATCTTGTGGAGGACACTTTAGAGAAGAGTACAAAACAGAAGAGGGAGAGGCATTGAGAATTGATCCTGACTATACCTATGTAGCCGCTTGGGAATTTAAAGGGGTAGACAGTGCGCCTGAACTCCATAAGGAAACGCTCGAATTTAACAATATTGAATTAAAAACAAGAAGCTATAAATAGTATGAAACTGAATCTTAAAATTTGGCGACAAAAAAACAGTTCCTCTCCTGGCAAAATGGTTGACTATGCAGTCGACCATGTAGACAAGGATATGTCATTCTTGGAAATGATTGATGTATTGAATCAAGAGTTGATTGAGAAGGGAGAAGAGCCTGTTGCTTTTGATCACGATTGTAGAGAGGGAATTTGTGGGAGTTGCAATATGTTTATCAATGGTCAAGCGCATGGTCCTTGGGAGCGAACGACAACTTGTCAATTGCATATGCGAGCGTTCAAAGATGGAGATACCATTTACATTGAACCTTGGCGAGCAAAGGCATTCCCTGTCATCAAAGATTTGGTAGTGGATCGTACAGCCTTTGACCGCATTCAACAAGCGGGCGGCTATGTCTCTGTCAATACAGGTAATGCGGTAGATGCCAATGCGGTTCCTGTCGAGAAAGAGTTGGCTGATATGGCTTTTGATGCGGCAGCTTGTATTGGTTGTGGGGCTTGTGTGGCAGCTTGTACCAATTCTTCGGCTATGTTGTTTGTATCGGCAAAGGTAGCGCATTTGGCGATGTTGCCTCAAGGACAACCTGAACGAAAAGAGCGGGTATTGTCGATGATGGAAGCGATGGACAAAGAAGGATTTGGGGCGTGTTCCAATACTGAAGCTTGTGAGGCATCTTGTCCCAAAGCCATTTCGGTAAGCAATATTGCCTTGTTGAATAGGGAATTCTTTAGTGCATCCGCAACGGCTAATTTGAAGAAAGATAAATAGGTCTGATTAGACTTACAAAAAATTATAGCAAAAGGCTGTCTTCTTATGAAGATGGTCTTTTTGTTTTTAGTATGGAAGGTTGGGGGCTTCGGACGACGGTGTCTCCCAGCTATCCATTCCAAGCTTGTAGGCTGACACATAGGTCATCAGCCCCTACAAGGCTTTCCATTTCTATCTGGCATAAGCATCGCAAGGGGAGGTGTGGATCGTTGCTTTTTTCCATCCGCTTCACGCCCAACTAGAGATTGGTGATTTTATTTTTTCTTTTTGCGTTTCTCCATTTCCTTTCTTTTCTTTTTGAGTTCTTTTTCTCGTTCTTTCGCCTCTTTTTCTTTTTGTTTGCGTTCGGCTTCTCTTTTTTCTTCTTCGGTGAGTTCTTCCTCTTCTTCTATGTCTTCTTTATCGGCTTTTTCTTTGGGAAGTTTGGCAGCTTTTGGGGTGCGTTCTCTATTGCTTGTTAGGTAAATTTCGATACCAAAATTGCCTGTCCAGATTAAGTTGTAAACATCAAGCCCTTGTAATTCAAACTTGAAATAATTAACTCCAAAACTAGTGTTCAGACCAATATAATCGTTGACAATGTAAAGCATACCATAGTTGGCTCTGATTCCCCAGATAGCATCTTGAATGCCTGTTCTGGCCTCTCTTTGATTGTCAAAATCTAAAGTAGGACCTATATTAAAATAAGAATAATCCCAACCTCTTGGAAAGTAAAACTTTAGATAAGGATCAAGAACTAAAGCAGTTTCTCCCCCTCCCTCAAAAGAACGATTGACAAAATTGAGGTCAGTACCTAGTGCTAGATTGTCTGTCAGTAAATGGGAAATTCCTAGACCAGGAGTGATAGAGAAAAAGTAGGCACTACCTGATTGGTCTTGAACAATTTGCTGAATAGAACCAGTCGAGACCAAATTACTATTAAGTATAGTGGTGCCTTTTTCAATTTGTGCAGAAGAAATCAAAGGATATAATAAAAATAATATAATAGGTAGAAACTTTTTCAACATAATGTGGTTTGTTTTGTGTGCGTTTATACAAGAATACTGCAAAATACTTGAATTAACAAGGACTTTGTGTCAAAATCTCGTACTTAAATGGGGACATCTGTCTGATGTTGAAATAAAGTTATTCATTTTTTGTTTTATTTTTATGGTAAACTACCTTTTCCTTAACCAGATGAAAGAATGATTTGTGCATGAAAAAGCTGTTTATTTTTTGTTGTTTATTTTGTCTACCGCTTATTGTATGGGCTACTCACAATAGGGCAGGTGAGATAAGTTATGTGCATGCACCACTTCCCAATCAAGATTTTCGGTATGAGTTTACCATTATTACTTATACCAATACGATTGGTTCAGGTATTGCAGATAGGGATTCACTTTTGGTCAGTTGGGGAGATGGATCGGAGGAAACACTTGCCAGAATCAATGGTGGTGATATTGATGGCAATGGGGTAGCCAATGGAGTGCTTGTAGGAAATGGAATTAGAAGAAATGAATATAGAGCTTTTCATACCTACCCAGGTTTTGCATCTTATTATGTGATCTCAATGAGGGATCCGAATAGAAATGCAGGGATTCTCAACATCAACAATGGAGCTTCTGTAGATGTTGAATTTTACTTAGAGGACACACTTTTTGTATTGAATCCACAATTTTATGGTTACAATAGTTCGCCTATCTTGAGTTTGGCTCCCATAGATTTTGCAGAATTGGGACAGCCATTTATCCACAATCCGACAGCATTTGACCCTGATGGTGATAGTTTGGTCTTTAAGTTGGTGGTGCCCAAAGCGGATCAAAGTTCGCCTGTTCCCAATTATCTTTTTCCAGATGAGGTAGTGCCTGGAATCAACAATAATACCAGTTTAGACCCACAATCTGGAGAATTTGTGTGGGATAGCCCCCAAGCCATAGGTGAATACAATATAGCCTTTTTGATTACGGAGTATCGACAAGGGCAGAAAATTGGAACAATGATTCGGGATATGCAAATCTTGGTAGATGATACAGGAAATGAACCACCCGAAATTTCCCCCATTCGGGATACTTGTATATTGATAGGGGAAGAATTAACATTGGAATTTGAGGCCACTGACCCAAATATACCAGAACAATTGGTCAATTTGGAAGCTTTTGGTGCCCCATTTGATTTAGATAATAATCCTGCAATTTTTACAGCATTTGATACTTTGGGGAGTAGTATTGGGGTGATGAATTGGAGTACAAATTGTGAGCATGTATTTAGCGATGCCTATACGGTAGTGGTGAAAGCAATAGACAATCCGACTGCTTTTACCCCCAATATTCCCTTAACAGACTTGGAAACTTGGCAAATACGTTTGATTCCACCTGCTCCAACGGGTTTGACAGCTCAAGTACTTCCTGGAGAAATAGTTTTGTCTTGGGATGCCCCCTATGAATGTATTGATACAGATAAATTTATTGGCTTTTCTGTTTGGCGTTCAGTAGGCTGTGATTCCTTGGTATTTAATGACTGTAGTGGTACTTTGTCAGGAAGTTCCTATGTCAAAATCGCAGACAATGTCAAGGTACATACTTATACAGATCAAACTGCTCTGAAGGGAGTAGAGCATTCTTATAGAGTGGTGGCGATTTTTGCAGATGCCAATAGTGGGCAAGGGGTGCCGATCAATATTTCAGAAAGTCTGCCATCTGTCAATACCTGTGCTAGTTTGCCACAAGATGAGCCCATTATTACCAATGTGAGTGTGCTAACTACTGATCCTAGTAATGGAGAAATATACCTTGCTTGGTCTAAACCTGATCCTGAAGCTTTGGATACAAGCATTAATGTACCACCTTATACGTATGAGTTACATCGTTCGGAAGATGGGAACAATTACACACCAATTGCTTCGTTTACTGCCAATAGTTTTGCAGCAGCCAATGATACCACTTATGTAGATGTAGGATTGAATACAAGCCAAATAGAATATTTTTATAAGATTGTTTTCTTGGTAGACAATGACAAGGAAATAGGAGAAACCTCCATAGCTTCTTCTGTCTTTTTGACTACTTTTGGTAGTAGCAACCGTATTCAGTTGCGTTGGGATGAGCAAGTACCGTGGATTAATGAAACCTTTTGTATATTTCGTCAGAACAATACTGGTACTTGGGATTCTATAGCTATGACTACAGAACAAAGCTATATTGATGATAATTTAATAAATGGGCGAACCTATTGTTATTATATTCAAAGCAAAGGTTCTTATTTTTCTTCTGGTTTGATAGATCCTATTTTGAATGACTCACAAATAAATTGTGGAATCCCCACTGATACTATTCCACCTTGTAGTCCTCGTTTGACAGTTTCGAATGATTGTATCAATGAAGGGGAAGGGAATGGCACTTTTGATAGCAACCGACTTAGTTGGGAAAGTCCCCAAAGCATTTGTGGGGATGAAGATGTGGCGTTTTACTTAGTCTATTATACTGACCCATTAGAAGGTGCCAGTATATTGCTTGATACTGTTTACAATCCACAGACCAATTACGAACATTTTACTGTCAATTCTTTGAGTGCTTGCTATAATGTGGTGGCTGTAGACTCATTCCTAAATGCGAGTTTGTTCAGCAATGAGGTCTGTGTAGAGAGCTGTTTAGAGTATGAATTACCCAATGCTTTTACACCTGGTACAGATGGTATGAACGATTTGTATACGCCCCGCCCCAATTATCGTTTTGTGAGTCGAGTGATATTTAAGGTGTTTAACCGTTGGGGGAATTTGGTATATGAAACAGAAGACCCTGGAATCAACTGGAATGGTACTGATATAAAAAATGACAAAGAACTTCCCGAAGATGTATATTACTATACTTGTAAGGTTTTTGAGCAAAATTTTGGAGGCTCTGAATCTTTGCAAAAAGAGTTGAGTGGGTACATTCATTTGTTTAGGGAGCAGTAAAAATCTCCAAGTTGCTTTATATTAGAAGTTGAATCTGTTGCTTTTTGTACAAATAATTGACATAAATACTTAAATAATTGTTTTCTGATTTACAAAAAAATAGTTTTGTTTTTGGAATAGAGTATTAATGTTTTTAGGAGATTTGTGCCTCGTAATCAATTGTTTATGTTATTTTTGCATGAGTTAGAAACTATATGCATATACTATCTTTTTCTTTCAAAGAAAATAAAAAAAGTATAATTTTGTGGTCTTCAATCATTCATTGCATTATTTAGATGTCATGGGTAGTTAATTAGAAGTTCCCAGCTTTAATTTCAATTCCGAAAGCTAGTGTTTGTGACCCTCAAGCACTAGCTTTCTTGTTTTCTCCATTTTTTGTATAAAAGCTATATTGCGAATGCGACTGAACCAAATAAGCTAGCCCCGATAGAAGTACATACCATGTATGACTGATAGCGGGTACACAAGTAGCGACGAAGCACCCAAACATTTGCTTCAAAGAAGAAACAATTAGCCTTCTTGTTTGAACAATCCATCAATCAAATCATCCTCTGTCAAATTGGGCAAGGTTACCTTTAAGTTTGGGTTGTGGTCCATTGCCCGCTTGATGCTAAAAATGGCTCCCTCATTTCTCGCCCAACCCCTACGGGCAATACCATTGTTGACATCCCAATACAACATTTGCTCCAAGCGTCTGTCTGCATCGGCACTACCATCCAAGACCAAGCCAAATCCACCATTCATCACATTGCCCCAGCCAACACCACCACCATTGTGTAGCGAAATCCAAGTAGCACCTCTAAAGGCATCTCCTACAAAATTGTGTACCGCCATATCCGCTGTAAATTGGGAACCATCGTAAATATTGGAAGTTTCTCGATAGGGTGAATCGGTACCTGATACATCGTGGTGGTCTCTACCCAAAACAATGGGTGCAGAAATCTCCCCATCTCGTATGGCTTGATTGAATGCTTGAGCAATTTTGATACGTCCCTCTGCGTCTGCATACAAAATACGGGCTTGAGAGCCTACAACCAATTCGTTTTCCAAGGCTTGTTCTATCCAAGTAATATTGTCTAGCAATTGTTGGCGAATTTCTTTGGGAGCATCGGTATATATTTCTTTCAAAACTTTTTCGGCAATGGCATCGGTTTTTTGCAAATCTTCTGCTTTGTTGGAACAACAGACCCAACGGAAGGGACCAAAACCATAATCGAAACACATGGGGCCCATAATGTCCTGAACATAAGAAGGATATTTAAAGCTACCATCTTCCTTGCAAATATCTGCTCCTGCATCTTTTGCTTGTTTCAAAAAGGCATTGCCATAATCGAAAAAGTACATGCCTTTTTCAGTCATAGCATTGATGGCAGTTACGTGGCGACACAAGGTTTCTTGTACCAATTCTTTAAAACGCTTGGGATTCTCAGAAATCATTTTGGTAGCTTCCTCAAAAGGAATTTGTACGGGATAATAACCGCCCTGCCAAGGATTGTGCAAAGAGGTTTGGTCGGAACCCAAGTCTACTTTAATTTCATCTTTTACCAAACGCTCCCACAAATCGACCACATTGCCTCGGTATGCCAAGGATATGGCTTCCTCATTGGCAACAGCTTCTTTTATTCTAGGAATCAGGGCATCTAAATCATCGTATTTTTCATTGACCCAGCCTTGTTGGTGCAATTTATTGCACTGGGTTTCATTGATTTCGGCAATCACTCCTACGCCTCCAGCAATCACTGCTGCCTTTGCTTGTGCGCCAGACATCCCACCAAGACCCGAAGACACAAACAATTTCCCCTTCATTGTATCGGCACTTTTGTCAATCATGCGGCTGGCATTCAAAACTGTAATCGTCGTTCCATGTACAATGCCTTGTGGACCAATATACATAAAAGAACCAGCCGTCATTTGACCGTATTGAGTCACGCCCAATGCATTTAGTTTGTTCCAATGGTAATCATCACTAAACAAAGGAATCATCATTCCATTGGTCACCACCACTCTTGGAGCTTCTTTGTGCGAAGGGAACAAGCCCATTGGATGCCCCGAATACATCACCAATGTTTGTTCGTCGGTCATTGTTGCCAAATACTGCATGGTCAAGCGATATTGTGCCCAATTTTGAAAGACTGAGCCGTTGCCACCATAGGTAATCAATTCGTGCGGATGTTGTGCCACGGCATAATCCAAATTGTTTTGAATCATCAGCATAATGGCGGCTGCTTGCTTGGATTGATGGGGATAATCTTCAATGTGGCGTGCCTTCATTTTAAAATTGGGACGCAAACGCTTCATATAAATCCGTCCATACTTTTTTAGTTCTTCCAAAAACTCAATTGCCAGTACATTGTGGTGTTGTTTGTCAAAATACCGCAATGCATTTTTTAGGGCGAGTTTTTTGTCTGTCTCATTCAAATCATCTAGGCGTCTCCTTGGTGCGTGGCTTATGGGCGCACCTTCGTCTGTAGGGTAGGGGGGTAAAATACTGGGAATGCCCTGTAAAATATCCTCTTGAAAAGCTTTTAAATCAAAAGTAGGTGGTGTATCAATCATGGTGCATTAGTGTTCTTTGTACTAAATTACAATTTGCCTTTAATAAATTAAAACGATTTAATAGAAAATAGGTTGTATAATTTACTTGATTACTTTCTTAAATTCTTCTAAACACTGCTCATACGATTGTCCTTTTTGATGAATGCAATCGCAAAAATCAAGACAAGCCTCAGTATGTTTGCTTTGGCTACATTGGTCGGTACAGGCACGCATAAAATTGCGAGGCTTTATGATATAGGCAAAATGGGTGGCAAGCAATACCATTAATACACTTAGAATGACTCCTACCAAAAAAGCAATGGGAAATTTGTTGCTCAATTCATCTTTTTGAGGTAATATGGTATGTGCAGTAGATTTATTAAATGGGAAAATAAATTTAAATTTATGATAGTCCCAACACAACAAATACAAATTCGCCAATACCATTAAAGGGGCAGTGACAAGCGAACCATCAAAACAGACAGCAAGCGATAAAATACAAATATTTAAAATGATGGGGAAATAAATAAAGGCACCCAATGTTGTTGTTCTGGGAATGAGCAATAAGATGGCGGCTGTCACTTGCATCAGTCCTACAAAAGTGTAGTAAAAACCAGTATGGTAAAAGGCGTCCAAAAAGTTGCCCATTGGATGATTGGCAGATAATACCGTAAAGCGTTCTCCAAGTACTTTTTGCAAACCCGAAGGAATAAAAGCTGCCGCCAATACAATGCGATTGAATATGGCAAAATATCCAAGCCATTTGTTTTTTCTTGCTTGTATATGAAGCTGGTCGAGCTTGGAGGATATATTCATCAGTGTGTTGTGAATGATTGATTTAGATTTACAAGATACTATTTTTTGAATAAAAATAAGAACGGAAGGTTTAGGGCTTCGGACGATGGTGTGTCCCCGCTATCCGCTGCAAGCTTGTGGGCTGACACACAGGTCAGCCCCTACACAAGGCTTTCCGCTACTATCGGGCGTAGACATCGCAAGGGTGGGCGACCGCAAGGGTACGCCCCTACACCTTCGTCGTCTCATTCATCCATCCGCTACACGCCAAACTTCTAAAATATTTGTAAAAAGTTTATTTAATTTATGAAGTACTTAATGTATATTTACAGCAGTATTGTACTAAATACTCTGTAATTTAAATAAATTGATGTTTTGGTCAATGAATTTTTGTTCTATACAAAGAACGCACGGAGCCTGGTAGCCATAGCTACCATAGGCGAGTACGAGATGCAGTATAGGACGAAAAGGCATGGTCAAAATATTAAGAAATTTATTTTACAGAGTACTAAATACTTTTTGGATCTTATTGTTGATGAACGCTTCTGTACTTTTATTAGGAACACATCATACAGTCTCATCATCTTTTAAACAATTCAAGAATATGTCAATTACAATGATTGCTTTGATTTTGTTTTGTCTAATATCCTGTACAACACAGAATGAATCAAATGTACAAGATGGCCCTGTTTTGCAAAATGGTTTAAGTTTGCAAAATGATACAAGTTTGCGATGGTTGGAAGATATTCCCCATAATCCCGAAATTGACAAAACTGATTTTAAACTGTGTTATGATGAACAAAAAGCCATTCAATATTATAGAGTGAACAACAGTACTGGCGTCAAAAATATCAAGTCTGAAATCAATGCTTTATTCAAATCAAAATACAATTCCGCTGTCGTTAAAAAAGAGACAGGACTTGTCAGAATACGATTTATAGTGAATTGTAAGGGAGAAGCAGACCGATTTCGTTTGTTGGGAAGCAGCTTAGACTACAAAGCTAAAACCTTTGACAAATCCATCACAGATCAATTGTTGAGTATTACAAAATCTGTGGACAGATGGAAAAAAGATACAGACAAAGACGATGATAAAGATTATTACCTGTACATACTCTTTAAAATAATTGATGGGAAAATTGTAAAAATACTGCCATGAGATTGTTCATTTTTTCGATTGTATTGCTGACTGCAATTTGTGCAGCAAAAGCACAACCCAATTGCAATGTTTTTTTGTGGAAAGGAGATACTTTGCAATATGAAGCTTGTAAGTACTCTCAAATATTTAGATTTTATTACCAATTTGATACCGAGGCGATTGCTGTTCTTGACAGTTGCATTGCTCTGTGTCCATACTATGCTTTTCCATATTATGAAAAGGCAGTCGTGTATTTGAAAGCAGGCAATCCTATAGGATGGGATAAGTACATTAATTTGGCCGTTAAATATGATCCCATTAGTTATTTAGGAACCAGGGCATCTTGTAGAGGTAAATTCTTTGCAGATTATGAAGGAGCCATCAGTGATATTGATTCCTTAGACACACTTGTTGACTATGATATTGGCTATATACATGATGGAATGTATCACCTAAATGTTTACAAAGGTATATGCTATAAAGTACTGGGCAATTATACGAAAGCAATAGAAGTCATTCAATCTCATATTGACGCTGCTGAAGTAGATGTCGGTTTATATGACTACATTCATTTAGGCGTGGCATATCAGGCCATAGGTGAGCACAAACAAGCTCTTGAATGCTTCAAAAAACAAGAAACCATAAACGATGTAGCCGAAAATCATTATTATGCGGCATTGTCCTATCAAGAACTTGAGGATGCGGAGAATTTTTCTAGTTCAATAACAAGAGCAAAAGAAATGCTTGACAAAGGACAACAGATGTCCAATAAATATCACATATTGGAAGATGAAATTTTTATGACAGATGTAGAAGCTTTGATGAAGTAGATTGATTGTGTTGAATGCTTGAATAGATAAATATACGTTGCCCAATAAAAATCAGATATTTTGTAAAAACAAGCATTATCTTTGTGCAAAGTTTTAGAAGCAATAAAAATCAAATCAATTGAAATACATCGTTAAGACCTTTCAGGGATTGGAACCAGTGTTAGAGAAAGAATTGGAAGTTTTGGGAGCAAGTGAGATTACGCTATTAAAAAGGGCGGTTTCGTTTGAAGGAGACCAAACGGTATTGTACAAGGCGAATTTGTATTTGCGAACAGCCTTGCGTATACTGCATCCCATACATGAATTTGAAGCCAGCAACGAAGAGGAATTGTATCAGGCTGTTTATGACTTTGATTGGAGTCCATATTTGAGTTTGAAGACCAGTTTTGCCATTGATTCTTTTACACATTCCAATTTGTTCAAACACAGCAAATATGTTGCCCTCAAAACCAAGGATGCCATATGCGACCAATTTCGGAAAAAGACAGGTGCCCGACCCAATGTCGATCGCCTCAATGCCGATGTACGTCTCAGTTTGCATTTGAGTCATAAAACCTTTAAAATTTCTTTGGATGCATCGGGGGAGTCCTTGCACAAAAGAGGATTTAGAGGAACCGATCATAGAGCACCCATCAATGAGGTTTTGGCAGCAGGAATGGTGTTGTTGAGTGAATGGGATGGTGATTGTACGTTTGTAGACCCAATGTGTGGTTCTGGAACCAGTGCTTTGGAGGCAGCGATGATTGCCAAAAATCAGCCACCCAATTTATTGAGACATAGATTTGGCTTTCAAAATTGGAATGATTACGATGCTGATTTGTGGGAACAAATTGTAAAGGAAGCGAAAAAAAATATTTTAAGAAACAAACAAAACATTTGGGCATCTGATGCCAAGAAAAGAGCCATTGAGTCGGCACGCCGAGCGGCAGAGAATGCGCATCTACACAACTGCATTAAATTTAATAGTCGTTCATTTCAAGATTTGGACGCGCCTTCTGATAAGGGAGTACTCATCATCAATCCGCCATATGGAGAACGTATGGCAGTAGAAGACATTGGGCAACTATACAAAGACATTGGCAATCATTTGAAGCAATACTTTTCGGGTTACGAAGCCTGGATCATTAGTTCTAATAAAGAGGCTTTAAAATATGTTGGTTTGCGTCCTAGTAAAAAAATTACTTTATTCAATGGCCCATTAGAATGTAAATTTCAAAAGTATGAATTGTACGATGGTAGTCGAAAAACCAGTAAAAATATTTTGAAAAAAGAGTAGTATATAAAAGTGGCATTTTTAAATCATTAATTTATATTATTTTGCCATTTTTTGCCAATTTTTATTTTAACAATTATTTTTTTTTAATAAAACGCTTCAGTTAAAAATGAAGTGAATTTTTATTGGAATAATATTGTTGAAAAAACTTCTGATTTATTTTTAATTTAAAATAAATAAAATACCTTTGTGTATATGCTAGTTGTAATTGGTGGGTTGATTTTAATTTAAACAATGAAACACATATACAACAACACCATAACATAACTAGTAATTAACATTGGAGCTGTTTATCTGATGCGCCATCGTTGTTTGGATTGTTACTCCATTCAACTTTTATTTCAAATTACAAGTGGGAATAACAATGGTATTGGTTTTGTCTGAAATCAATGCTGGGATAGTTGTGTCTTTTGAGCATAGGAGTATTGCTTCTTTTGCTAAATTTCATTGAAAAATGGAGGTGGAAATGTATTGCTTTTTTTAAAACTAA
>JAHDIA010000834.1 GCA_020631035.1 Chitinophagales bacterium
GAGAGGGGTTTTTATTTCAATCTTTCGGACTTTTTTTAGTAATTCCGAAGTTTCCATTGATTTTGTTTATTTATGTTTGATGCTAAAGTCTCAGAATCAGCATCAGAAAAGTGTTCTAATCTTGAATTTTAAGTTTTCAATCTTTTAAATCAAGGTCAAGGCACCTCCACTTTGTTTAGGATCTCGGCAATGATGTCTTCGGCAGAGATGTTCGGGAATGACATAGCCTCTTCTTTTGATGAAGGCATAAGCTTTGGAGACAATTGCCAAACTGATGCTCGCTCTAGGGGAACCACCGTAACTGATGAGGTTTTGCATATCTTTTAGTCCATATTGGTCTGGATAGCGAGAGGCAAATACCACATCGGTGATGTAGCGTTCGATTTTTTCGTCCATATAGACACTGCGTACTACATCTCTGGCTCTTAAGATGGTATCGGGTTTTACAACTGGGTTGATACTGCCAAAGCTTCTGTTGACGCTGTTGCGCATAATCAAAATTTCGTCTTCTTTTTTGGGGTAGTCGATGACGGCTTTGATAATGAAACGGTCTAATTGGGCTTCGGGTAGCGGGTAGGTTCCTTCTTGTTCCAATGGGTTTTGGGTCGCTAGTACCAAAAATGGTTTGGGTAGTTTAAAGGTTTCTTCCCCAATGGTAACTTGTCTTTCTTGCATTGCCTCCAATAGTGCAGACTGTACTTTGGCTGGCGCACGGTTGATCTCATCTGCCAAGACGAAGTTGGCGAAGATGGGACCTTGTTTGACAGCAAAGGCGTTTTCTTTTTGGTTGTAAATGAGTGTACCCACTACATCGGCAGGTAAGAGGTCGGGGGTAAACTGTATACGGCTAAACTGGGCATCTATGGCTTTGGATAGGGAGTTGATGGCTAGGGTTTTTGCCAAGCCTGGAACGCCTTCCAATAAGATGTGTCCGTCAGATAAGAGGGCGAGGAGTAGTCGCTCTACCATATATTCTTGACCAATGATTGCCTTGCCCAATTCGTTTTTTAATGTATCGACAAAGGCACTCTCGATTTGTATTTTTTCGTTTAGTTGGACTATGTCCGTCGTTGGTGATATTCCATCCATTGATGAAAAGGGTTTGTTATTATGAATAATATAAAATGTAAAAGACCTGCAAAGTTAAAAATTGTAAGGGAAAGAGTAAAGGCTTCAAATTTTAACTTTCGTTAATTATCTTTCATTTTCGTTATAAATTAAGTAAAATTCCTTTTATGAAGGCGTATTTTGCGAATGCGACTGAATGTTTTTGTCTAGCCCTGATAGAAGTGGTTACCCCGCAGCGGGGCTTCGACAGGCTCAGCCACCTTGCGGGAGTTCTTGGTAAACTCGAACTTTGGACAGGCTCAGCCACCTTGCGGGAGTTCTTGGTAAACTCGAACTTTGGACAGACTCAGCCACCTTGCGGGAGTTCTTGGTAAACTCGAACTTTGGACAGGCTCAGCCACCTTGCGGGAGTTCTTGGTAAACTCGAACTTTGGACAGACTCAGCCACCTTGCGGGAGTTCTCGGTAAGCTCGAACTTTAGGTAGGGAAAGTTCTATTTAGGCTCAAATGTTTGTTGAGCCTGTCGAAGACCTGTGAGGAGTAAAAACGGATAGCAGGAAATGAAGTAGCGACGAAGGATGGAACATTTGCTCCAAAATATTTATTTAATAAAATGTACATCAAATATAGACAGATGAAACACAATGATATTGTTTTGAAGCCTGTGGCGTATGTGGCTAATGATAGGGCTGAAATTAAGGATGACAATTGGGGAGAGGTGCATTCGACTATTCGACTGGCGGAGGGAATGGCAGAGGAGATGCTGGATGGGATTGATGCTTTTTCACATTTGGAGGTCATTTTTTATTTTGATAAGGTGCCGCAGGAGAAGATTGTTTTGAAGTCGGCACATCCTAGAGGGA
>JAHDIA010000108.1:0-3293 GCA_020631035.1 Chitinophagales bacterium
ACAACCACCAATAGATCTGATGGTTGCGGTGCCAACAACACACTGTTTATTGCTCCATTTTAAAATGCAATGCCAACAATGGAGCATCTACAACATTTACAATAGATTCGGCTATGTAAGTAGCATACATCAAAGATTTGTATTCTCTATTGTGGGCGCCTATGGCAATCAAATCAACCTCATACTCTTCGGCAATATGATTGATGCCTTCTTCTATACTTGTTTCGGGATAACTATAAGCGACGCCCAAGTGTTCTCCTGCTAAATCTTTGAATTTTTGTATATATTTTTGAAACAATTCGGGGGTATTGCCAAATCGTCCATTGACATCTATGTGAAACAAATGCACCCTTGCGTCTAAGGGCTTAACCCAGTCCGTCATCAATTTTTGAAATACAGACAATGCCTCTTCTTCAAAATTGGAGGCAAATAATACATTTTTAATTTTAAAATTTTCTTGTCTAGATTTGACAATTAATACGGGGCACTGTGCCAAGCGCAACATTTTGAGGGTATTGCTGCCAATCATATAGGCTTTTTCGTCTCGTCCGTGGGTGCCCATTACCAATAAATCCATTGCTTCTTCCTCAATTTTCTCTGACAATTGAGCGACCAAGTTTCCGTGTCCATATGAGGTTTTCACATCTACCTCACCTTTGTATTGTTTGTCCAAAGCCTCCAATTGTTTGATGGCATTGCGTTCGTCCAAGAAATGTTCTTTGAGCAAAGAGCGTTTTTCCTCTGTCAAATGACTAGGATCAATCAATAAAAAAGTTTGATGATAAAAATGGACAATTGCTTTCGATTGACGTGCAATGGCAACTGCCACTTCACTTGCATAATTGGCATAATCTGAAAAATCAGTAGGAACTAAAATATTTTGTACATTCATTTGACTGCTTTTTTGTGAACTATTACAATTTGATTTATGCAGCAAATATATTCACAAACAAAAGCAGTCCGCAATGACCTTGGTCAATGTCTAAGATGAGATGAGTCAATCACTACACCATTTCATCCAATAATGTATTTTAGTTTTTCTTTGTTGAGTATGATGATTTGATTGCCTTCCGTAGCAATTAATTTTTCTTCTTTAAAATCAGATAAGGTACGGATAACGGTTTCTTTTGAGGTGCCCACCATATTTGCTAGGTCTTCACGGGTAATTTTAAGGACATTGGCTGTTCCGCTTGTTGCGTCATTCTTGTCAAGCAATTTAACCAATGCATCGGCGGCTCTCCTACGAACCGAATCATATGCCAATTGAATGAGACGTGCTTCTTTTTCAATGATGTTGTTGGACAATATTTTAACAAAGTAATTGGCGACATCTCGATCGCTGTGCAGCAAGTCTAGGAAAGCATCTTTGGGAATGATGGCGACTTCGCAATCTTCCAATGCCATAGCAGAATCTTGATAAGGCTTGCCTTCAAGCAAACTCAAATAGCCAATAAAATCTCCCGCAACATACACCTCTGTTATGAGTTCCTTGCCCATATCATTGCTTCGATAAGCTTTGACTTTTCCTTTTTGCAAATAAAAAACTTTATGGGGATAACTACCCTCCATAAACAAGAGTTGTTTTTTTTGATACATCGCAATTTCTCGTTCCTCTGACAAATGCTTTAGTTTTTCCAAACCCCTTGCCTCATCTATAAAATGGTTGAGTTTTTGTGTTGGTGCCAATCCATTGTTTTGTTTCATTCGCTCCACTCTTTGCAATCTATTTTCGATGGTATTGAGCAAATCCAATTCCTCAAATGGTTTGGTCAAATAATCATCTGCTCCTAAGTTCATCCCTTTCCTAAAATCTGTTTTTTCTGCTTTGGCAGTCAAAAAGATAAAGGGAATAGCCGATGTTTTCACATCTTTGCTCAATATGTGCAAAACTCCATAACCATCCAATTCTGGCATCATAATGTCGCAAATAATCAAGTCGGGCAATTCCTCTTTTGCCTTTTTAACGCCTATTTTACCATTCTCAGCTGTAACAATTTCATAGCCCGCCAGCTCCAAGATTTCTTCGGTATTCTCTCTTACTTCAAAATTATCCTCTATCAATAATATTCTCTTCATATTTATTCAAATTTATTGGGTAAAATGAGGGTAAATTCACAACCTTCGTTCAACTCACTATCAAATGTAATGCTCCCTCCCATCAAATCGGTGTATTTTTGTACAATGTTCAAACCCAAACCTGTTCCCTGAATATTGATGGCATTTTTGGACCTAAAAAATCGTTGAAAAATTTGTTTCTGTTCCTCTCTGGGTATGCCAATGCCTTCATCCTTCACCCTAATTTCAAGCTCTTCATTTTCTACTTTGCTTTTAAAATAAATTGTTTGCCCTTCTTGGGAATATTTAATGGCATTGGACAATAAATTGTGCAAAATATTGGTCAATAATTTTTTATCCAAAAATATCCTTTCATCTCCAATATGTTCGTAGACAATTTTTTGATTTTCTTTGGCAACTGTTTCCATTTCCTCCTTTATTTCTTCACAAAATTCTTTGAGGTCGAAATACATTGCTTGGTGGGTAATTTTGCCTTCTTCCAATTTGCTCAAGGACAAAAAATCGTTTAAAATAGTCGTCAAATGTTTGACATTCGATTGAATGCGTTTGATATGCTTTTGCCTTTTCTCCAACTGTTCCTCTTTGGCATAGCGGTTGATCAAAGAGGCAGAGGTAGATATGGTACTCAAAGGCGTTCTAAATTCATGCGAAGCAATGGAGACAAAACGGCTCTTTAATTCGTTCAACTCTTTTTCTTTGCGCAAAGCGGCTTCTACTGCTTCGGCTCTTTCTCGGTCGCTCAAATCGTGGACAATACCCGTAAAAATGTGCTTGTCTTTAAGCATCACTTCACTCACACTCAATTTGAACAAAAAGCTTGTCCCATCTTTTCGCAAACCTGGCACCTCTCGACCGATACCAATGATTTTTTTGACACTGGTGGTCAGGTAATTTTTTAAATATTGATCGTGTTGGCTATGGTGAGGATCAGCCATCAACATTCGTACATTATTGCCAATCATTTCATTGGCCTCATAACCAAACAATCTTGCGGCTGCGGGATTCGCCGATTCTATTATGCCTTTTTTATCTATGGTGATGATGCCATCTACTGCGGTTTCGATAATGGCATTGAGGCGTTTGCGGTTTTCTGACAATTCTGTGGTCTTTGCTTTTTCAGCTCTCAAATCTCGAAAAATACCCGCAAAAAACGTTTTCCCTTCTAATTCTCCATGATTGATACTCAACCACAAAGGTATTTGCGTCCCATCTTTCCT
>JAHDIA010000108.1:3303-7554 GCA_020631035.1 Chitinophagales bacterium
CTCTGGTATGCCCTACAACATGAGATTCCTTTGTTTCTTGATATGCTCCTATATACTGATTGTGCTGTCCACTGTGTTGCATTGGGATGATGGCATTGACACTCTGCCCTATTAGCTCCTCAACAGTATAGCCCAAGATTTGATTACACACCTCATTGCAATACAAAACAATGCCTTGCTCATCAATGACAATCAAGCCATCTTGGGCATTGTCTAGTAATACTTTTAGTAATAATTGATTCACTTTGTTTCTTTTATCAATCAATAATTTTCAGTAAACTTAAATATTTTTCCATACAAGACCTATTTTTTCTTTTAAAAGATAAAAATTAGGACGGAACGTTGGGGGCTTGCGTTTGCAAGGTGTGTCCCCGCTATCCGCTGCTATGGTGGCATTGTTGGAAACATTTCGCATCACTGCCACGCTAGGCAATGTGGTATGTAGCACGGCCGTGCGTCGCTACAATGCCACCATATCCACTGCAATCGGGCGTATTTTATTTTATTCAACCCTTCGTCGGCTCTGTATTTTCTACCCGCAACAGCCCTCCATACTTCCTACACATATTTCATCTTTCCCATCTACATTGACAACAATCATTTGGCTCATTGATATAGCTCATTGTTATCCCTCACTCCCTGCCCTAAATTTGAAACATAAATTAAAACAACAAATAATAAACCCATAAAACTCATTTAATATGTACGACTTTAGAAGAATAATGGTAGGGCTCGATTTTACACTTATGGACAGAGCCATTCTCGAATACCTCGATATGATCTGTGATAAAATCAAACCTTTAAAGATATACTTTACACACATACACCGCAATTTATCTGTACCAGATTATATTGTCAAGGAGTTTCCTCAATTTAGAGAACCTCTAGACGAAAAAATGAAAAAAGAAATGCAAGAAAAAGTAGAGCGTTTCTTCCCAAAGGTCAATAAATACGATGTAGAATATGAGGTCATTGAAGGCTCTCCTTTAAAAGAATTGCTGCATAGAATTGAAGTCAAAAATATAGATTTGTTGTTTATGGGTCGCAAAGATCAATTGCCTGGCAATGGAGTTGTGCCTCGCCAAGTGGCACGTTCTTGTAAAAGTTCCGTTTGGTTCATCCCTGAATCGGGTAAGCAGACACTAAGCAATATTGTAGTGCCTATAGACTTTTCGGACTATTCCAAATTGGCAATGGAAGAAGCCTTGAAAATTGCCGCTACCCAAGACAATGTCAACATTTACCCACTTCATTTATACGATATGCCCAACTTTGGAGCAGGTGTTACTTATGGCAAAGAGAAACTAGAACCAATGATTCGCAGCAATGCTGTAGACACCTACAATGAGTTTATCAGTACACTTAATACAGATGCTTATTCTATTGCTCCAATCTTCAAATTAGACCCACATTACCAAGGAGTCAAGCTTGTCAAAGAAGTTGTACATCAAAAAAATGCCAGTTTAATCATTGTTGGTTCACAAGGCAAAACAGGCTTAAAACGTTGGTGGTTGGGCAGTTTTACTGAGAAACTCATCGAAGCCAATACAGACACTCCCTTGCTTGTAATTAAAAGTAAAATAGATCGGGAGTGATACACATCACAAAGCCTACTGACTAGGCTCATTTGAATCATCCAAGTTCTCATCTAATTTTGAAGTATAAACAAAAAACATTACCACTGTAAGTTGTTTTTCAAACTCGGCGGGCTAGTCCCTTCATTCTTTAAAAGCCCGCCTTTTTCTAAATCAAAAAATACAAAGAATATGAACATTTTATTTCCAACAGACTATTCAGACAACGCTTGTAATGCTTTTCAATTTGCTTGTTACTTAGCAGAAAAGTTTAATGCCAATATCGAAATTCTACACGTTTACCCAATGCTAGTCATAGACAACAATTTGACAATGAATGGACTTAGCAATCAATTGGAACAACTCAAACAATCGCAAATGGAAAGAGTGAAAAAATTTGTAGAAGATTTCAAAGTTCATGCAAGCAAATTGCCTATTGATAAAATTAATATTCGCTACCAAGTTTTAAGTGGCGATACGGTAGTCGAAATTTGCAATTACAGCAATCAAAACCAGTTCGATTTGATTGTGATGGGAACCAAAGGAGCGACCAATAGCGAAGACTTAAAAATGGGGACAGTCACCAGCAATATAATTGCCAAAAGTAAAGTGCCTGTACTAGCTATTCCAGCAGAAGCTGTCTATCAAGACATTCAAAAAATTGCACTTGCCGAAGACTTCGAGAAAGCTGACACCGAACCGATAGAACTTATCAAACAAATCGCAAAATTGTTCAATGCCTATTTATCTGTCTTACACATTTCTGAAGTCAAAGACAACATCAATCAGGTGAGAACTCAAAACTACTACAAAATCAAACACCAGAATGTTAGAGACCTCGCCAATGTAAGTTTTGATGTGGTCAATGGTAGAGACAAAGTATTGGCTTTGGATCAATTCATTGAAGATGAAAATGTAGACCTTTTAGCAATGGTCAGCCGAAATCCCAAAACAGCTCAAACCGAAAGTTTATTGGGGCAAATGGTCTTACACGCAGATATTCCTATTTTGGCTTTTCCCAATCAGGAAGCTGTTTAAAGTCCTCCACTGACCACAAAATAAATTGATAAATATTTTACTTATGTTTCTTTATCCTATCATTACAAACTCAATCTATACAAAAATGAAAACAATATTGGTTCCTATAGATTTTTCACCCATTTCAATGAATGCTTTGGAATATGGCATTCGCATCGCCCATACATTTGGATGTAATTTAGAAGTCATTCACTTTTACAACATCAGTATTGTAGACCCTTATACCCCCTTGGACATTGTCAATTCTCTCATCTCAGACAAAGAGGACCAAGCAGCAGCCCTTTTTACAGAGCACATTATGAACTTGTCGAAAGAGATTGAAAGTTTGTTCAATCAATTATCCGTCAATCTACGGGTAAAAGCTGGCTTTCTTCCAACAGACATTGTTGACGCTGCCAAAAGTATAAGAGCCGATTTAATTGTAATGGGTACCAAGGGAGCTTCTGGATTAAAAGAGGTCTTTTTTGGAAGCATTACAGGGGAAGTGATGGAAAGAGCTTATTGCCCTGTACTCGCCATACCAGAAAATGCCACATTTGACGGAAATATTCAATCAATTGGTTTGACCATTGATTTTTCAGAGGAAGATGCTCCTGCCCTAAATTATCTTCAAACTTGGGGTAATTATTTTGAGGCTGACATCAAATGTTTTCATGTAGATTTGGCACATACCCACGCATACACCCAAAAAATGGGAAAATTGGCCGCCAAATATGAAAACAACTTAAACATCAGCTTTGATGTGGTGGATGGAAGCGATTTGATGGACGAAATCGAGAAATTTGTCAAAGAGAAACAAATTGATGTACTGGCAATGTTGACCCACAAAAGAGCTTTTTGGAAAGAATTGTTCAATTTTAGCCACGCCAAACAATTGTCATACCATACAGATATTCCTATTTTGGCGATACAGGCGGAATTGTTTAAATAAATTTAAATTGCTTGCCTCACTGTAGAAACATAAGATCTTGAATCTCCACGAAACAAGAGATAAGGATGCGAGGCATTTGCAAAATGACAGGCATCAAGAAAAACGAACCGATAAAGGGTATAACGATATAAAATACGCCCGATAGTAGCGATACCCCGCAGTAAGGGCGAATTGCATTCGCCCAATACGAGGAGTAAAAGCGGATAGCGGGGACACACTTTGCAAACGAAGCCATCAAACGTTCCGTCCCATTCAAAAAAAATCCCCCAAACTAATTTTCAACAATTAGCTTGGGGGGCTTTTTAGTTCTATATTTTAAATTTAGTTTTTGATAATTATTTTTTGAGCTACTTTATTATTTTTCTCAATGCTTACAAGATAGCTACCAACTGCTAAACCATCTAGGTCTATCAATGCCTGTTGACTTCCTTTTTCGATTGTTTGACTCAAATAAAGCTTGCCATCTATGCCATTTATTTTAAGTATAGCTGTTTCAGTCATTGGTTCAAAATTAAGACGCAATTGCTCATTAACAGGATTGGGATAAATGCTCCAATCCAATTCCAATGTTTCTATACCTGTTGCATTTTTGGTCGTCACAATGAGTCCTTCTGAAAATTCTGAATTTACCCCCTCTGCATTAACTGCTTTGATACGGTAGGCATAAGTTGTTCCTGCCATCAGATCTTCATCCAAATAAGTAGTAGT
>JAHDIA010000108.1:7564-12188 GCA_020631035.1 Chitinophagales bacterium
ATGTCTACGACAATCACATTGAAGGTCCCCGATTGAATGTCATCGGCTCTTTCTAATACATACGTCACCTCTTCCTCTCCTGTATACTCCCAAGTCAAGTCAACAAAGTTTGCCCCTACTTCGATTGTATCCAAATTGTTAGGAGCAGTCAAGGCCTGAAATTCTAAAATAGCAAAAGTAACATTGCTAAAAATAGACTGTACGCCATCTTTAACAGATGCAATACGGTAGTAATACACTGTACCTGGCAATAAACCACTATCTTCATAAGAAGTTACATCGGGGCCCAATTCGGCAATGACATTGTAGTTGTTTTCATTTCCATTGGAACGCTCCAAGACAAAACCATCTTCATCATTGGCATTGTCGATCCAAGTAAGCAATACTGAAGTGGCAGAATTGATGACCGCAACCAAAGACGATGGTTCATTAGGAATGTAGAGCGGAAACTCCAAAGCTCCAATATCTGGCAACTCATCTCTTTCAAATCCTACAAAATCGTCAATAGGCAAATTAGGATAATCAGCAATTCCCGCATTGATTGCAGGGCTAATAATGGTCAAACCAAAATCGGAACTATCTGGATTCGCCATAGCAGGCGTAAAGCTGATATTTTCCGCTCCCTCATAGCCATTTTGTACAATGCAATAATCTACGACAGGTTCTATAGAAGATGTATGCCCAATTTCCTGACCAGGGATACCGTCGTTCTCCCAAAAAATGGAATTAACTGCAATCAGTTGACTATTGAGATTGGAGGCAATGGCAGGCCCAACATTCTCGGCATAGTTTTGCCAAAAGGTATTGTGAATGACCAAAGATTGGTTGCCATTTTCACTAGACAATCCACCTCCAGTTAATGAGGAATTTTTGTCAAAAATACAATTAACAAAAACAGATTCGAGCTTATTGGCATAAACCGCCCCTCCTTTGTTGGTAGACACATTGTTGGTAAAACGGCAAGCATTGACTTGCGAAACAGATTCGTTCATATACAAGGCACCTCCATCTTCGGCAAAATTGTCCTCAAAGTATAAATTGTTCAAAAAGACATTGACAAAAGGCTCCGTTACCATCGCTCCTCCCCTTTTTGACGTATCAGCAATAAAACTGCAATTGTTGACAATAAGCGAGTCGCCTAAACCAACCAAACCTCCACCTGACATTTCGGCAATGTTTCCTGTAAAATCACAATCTACCAAACTATTGACTCCATCTAGCAAATACACCCCACCACCATTCAAAGCAGCATAATTGTTTTCAAATAGGCAATTGGTATAATTCATATTTGCCAAACCTGAAACAAAAACAGCTCCTCCATTCATATTAGATTTATTGCCTGTAAAAGTACAATTGCTAAGGTTCAACTTCCCATCTCCTAAAAAAGCATTGTAAAAAACTGCACCTCCACCAAAGATGCCATCCCCTGTACAAGTATTTTCAACAAACTGACAGTTTTCAACTGTTGGAGTGGCTGAAATAATACACAAGGCACTTCCTCCTTCAGTTGCACCATTGAAACTAAACAAACAATCTTGAATGCTTGCTTTAATTTCTGGATCATTGATGTAAACTCCCGCACCTCTTCCTACAACTTTATTGTTTATGAATTGGCAAGCTTGGATGACTGCATTGGTAGCAGTGGGACTAATCAAACAAATTCCTGCCCCGTTCAAAGCATAATTGTCCTCAAACGTACAATTGATCAGTTGAGGAGAGCCATATGCCAATAATCCCCCTCCACGGCTATTGTCACTGGCACTACTGCTGTTAGAAGCATTGCCCCCTGAAATGGTCAAACCATCCAAAATGGCACCATTGCCAACAGTAGCGTCTGCTACAAATACATGAATGGCATTGTCGGTTCTAATTTCAAAGGCACCTGGAGAGTCATTGTCCATCATATCTCCACTAATTCTTGCAGGATAAGCCATTGGGTCACGTTCTTCCAAAGAACTTTCCCCTCCCTCAAAACCTCCATAAATGGCCACTCCATCGACCAAATTGAGTGGTGTTGTAGCCAATTCTGGTTTGTAGGTTCCTTGAGCAAGCCAAATTTCGTCGCCTGCCACTGCGTTTTCAAGGGCTTGATACAATTGGGTGTAGGCATTTTCCCAACTGCTTCCGTCTGAACTTCCACTAGCTGCCTGATTGACATAAATAGTGGCGGCCTTTGTATTGCTAAATGCACAACATAGGCAAAACAATAGTATTGGTAAATATTTATTCATTGTATCATCTTGTTTTGGGTATGGTAAATATCTTTGATATTCCTTATAAATCGAGAGTACATTGGAATTTAACATTTGGCATTCAAAAATTGTCTTTTGAACCTGTTTATTAGTTATTTCTTGGATAATAGCCCTGCTATTGTCCAAGAAATGAGCTTTACCCAGAACCAGAATCCTGCTTTTTGAAGCTCAAAGCTCAAATTTCCAAAATACTCTTTGCGAAATTAGGATTTTATCTTGATACTGTCACATATTATTTTATCAACTAAATTACATATGTAACAATTTTACTTTTAATTACAAAGTTCTTTACATCATAAACAAACTAAATAGAAAAGCTATCTTTGCCCTCCAATGGAAAAAAGTACGGAAAAAATAGCGCATTTGCTTGATCTTTTGCATCAAGAAAGACAGGAAGATTTGTCTTTGTACAATCAGACAATTATGCAAATTAGTCTGGCAGAACGTACCAAACGGGGCACGTCCTGGTATCCTCTCCAAGTCAAAGAGTTGGGGTATGGATTGGGCGAACAGCCCTTTGTTGTACTAGAAAAAAATGGCAAAGACGCCAAAGGTCACCAATTTGGGGCAGGTAAAATGGTCAATCTGTTTAGCAATCAACCAGGTGTACAAGAACCTCATGTACGGGGCATTGTCAATTTTGTCCGTAAAAACATCATCAAAGTCTTTTTGTATAGCAACGATTTTCCCGACTGGATAGAACTGGGTAAAATAGGCTTAGATCTCCTTTTTGACGATCGTAGTTATAGAGAGATGGAAAAGGCACTCAAAGACACAATGGCTGCGGAACGCAACCGCTTGGCAGAGTTTAGGGAAATTTTTAAGGGGGAACGAAAAATTGAGTTTACACGCATCAAAAAGCCCTACTATTCTCGTATGTTGAACAACTCGCAAAATTCGGCTGTCAACACCATTATGGCTGCCGAAGACTTGGCTGTGGTTCACGGACCTCCTGGGACTGGAAAAACGACCACCATAGTCGAAGCAATTCGCTTGATGGCTTTGGAAAAGAAAAAAGTATTGGCTGTGGCTCCTAGCAATACAGCCGTTGACTGGTTGAGCATCAAATTACATCAAGTGGGCGTCAATGTGGTCCGTATTGGCAATTTGTCTAGGGTAGACGAAGAAATGCTCGACTTGACCTTAGAAGCTCGTTTGTTCCAATCGCCCGAAGCCAAGGAAATCAAAAAAATGAAACGTCAAGCGGACGATATGCGCAAAATGGCCCGCAAATACAAACGCAATTTTGGTCCTGCTGAACGGGCACAGCGCAAAGCCTTGTTTCAGGAGGCAAAAGACTTGTACAATCAGGTACACATCATCGAAAATTATTTGGTTGATAAAATATTGAATGAAGCTGATGTGGTTTCTGCTACCCTCGTTGGTTCCAACAACAAATACCTCTCAAACAAAAGATTTGAGGTAGTGGTTATTGATGAGGCAGCTCAAGCCCTAGAACCTGCTACTTGGATTCCACTCACCAAAGCCGATGGAAAAGTCATTTTGGCAGGCGACCCATTTCAATTGCCTCCTACGGTTAAAAACTTTAAAGCTGCAAAAGCAGGTTTGGAACGCACCTTGATCGAACAGTGTTTGAACAAGTTTCCTGAGGTTAATTTGCTAGAGGTCCAATACCGAATGCACGAAGACATTATGGGTTTTTCCAACCAACAATTTTACAACAATCGTTTACAAGCCGACCAATCGGTTCAATTCCAAAATCTAATACTGACCAATGGCGAAAAAAAGCCCCTAGAGTTTATTGATACTGCTGGTTGTGGCTTTGAAGAAAAACAAAACCCCAAAACCCGAAGTCACTACAATCCAGAGGAATACCAAGTATTGTGGAGACATCTCGACAGCTTGATGGCATTGTTCAAAGAAGGGACACATCCGAGTATTGGCATCATTTCTCCCTACAAAGAACAAACTCTTTATATGAAGGAACAAATAGCTTCTTATTTTGAGCCACACCAACAAACACACATTGATGTCAATACGATTGACAGTTTTCAAGGGCAAGAACGAGACATCATTTATATCTCTTTGGTACGTAGCAATGAAAAGGGGATAATAGGCTTTCTAAAGGATTACCGCCGTATGAATGTGGCGATGACGCGTGCTAGGAAAAAACTTATTGTCATTGGGGACAGTGCCACCTTGGGCAATCATAAATTTTACCAGGATTTTATGGACTATTGCGAGAAGAAAAATGCTTATCGTTCGGCTTGGGAGTTTATGTATTAAAAAGTGTTTCTTCAAGGGAACAATGCCCCTCGAAGAAACTTACTAACTGCATTCGTGGCTAATATTTTTTTGTTTTTTGAACGGAACGTTTGGGGCTTCGTTTGCATGTGGTGTCCCCGCTATCC
>JAHDIA010000109.1:0-304 GCA_020631035.1 Chitinophagales bacterium
TGTTTTTTGAACGGAACGTTTGGGGCTTCGTTTGCATGTGGTGTCCCCGCTATCCACTTTTACTCCTCGTATTGGGCGAATGCAATTCGCCCCTACTGCGGGGTAACCGCTACTATCGGGCGTAGGACCGTTTGTTTGGGTGCTTCGTTGTTTCGTTTTTTTGATGCCTGGCATTTTGTTCTTGAATATGTTATGACCAAACTCCTCTTAATGTTGCCTACTTGGGCGAATGTTTATTCGCTCCTACATTGTGCCTGTTGTCGGTTTGGGCGAATGTTTATTCGCTCCTATATTGTGTGTGTTT
>JAHDIA010000109.1:404-3587 GCA_020631035.1 Chitinophagales bacterium
CCTGTTCGGGCGAATATTTATTCGCTCCTATATTGTGTGTGTTTCCTGTTCGGGCGAATATTTATTCGCTCCTATATTGTGTGTGTTTCCTGTTCGGGCATCCACAAGGGATGCCCCTACAAATACACCCGTTACCTGTTCCGTTTTCGGTTCGGGTTGACACATAGGTCAACCCCTACAGATATGGACAATCATTGTATCTAAATCATTCGGTCAATGGTGGAATAATTTGCCTGTTTGGACCATTTTTTTCTGTTTGTTGGTAATCGTATAATAATACATTCCTTCTGCTATTTGGGGAATCTGTATTTTTTCGTTTTTCTGTATTGCTTTTTGCATAATTTGATTGCCCAATACATCGTATAAATAAAACAAACTTCCTGCCTCATTGACCTCTACAATGACATACTCTTCAAATGGATTGGGATATACTTTTACATTGGCTTGATTGCTTAATGTTTCTATACTTGTCAGCTTCCCATTGATGTCCAAATTTGTTTTAAAAAAACTCAATCCTCCACGGAAATTGCCCAAGACCATATCCAATGTTCCATCATTGTTTACATCAGCTATGGCTGGGCGGACATTCCAACCCAAGCGGCTTTCGCCCCAATCTTCTGCAATCAACTCAAAGCTAGTGGCATCCATTGGATCATTGCTTTGGTAGTATTTGACTGTTCCCAATTGTGTTCCAACTACCAGGTGCAATACATCCTCTATATAAAATGCATAAGGAGCAGTATGCCCTTTTTGTACCCCTAAAATGTTTTCGTCAATCTGCCCCAAAAAATCGGTATTGGGGCTGGCGGTTGGATCAGGATTGAAAAAAGCTTCACTCTCTGTTCCTTGATTTTGAAAATAATTGATGTTGCCGTCGGTTTCCCCTATCAACAGATCCAATAAACCATCTCGGTTGATGTCTATCAATTGTGGACTTGCATTGAGTCCCAGACTTATGTCAAATCCGATGCCCATATATTCTGGTATAAGCTCCGTAAATTCTAGGGGCTGATTGGCACCAGCTATGTTCTCTCCATAATAGACCGATCCTTTGGCATTGCCTATTATCAAATCTGTATCCCCATCATTGTCCAAGTCGCCAAAGCTCGGTGCATAGTACCAAACATTGATGCCAAATTGGGTTAGATTGAGCCAATCATCATCTATAAGTTCATAAGTTGGATTGGTCGCAGTTCCCACATTTTCAAATAAAATCAATCGAGCAGAACGTTGCTCTATCGGATCAAAATAACCATAAGTACCCACTACTATGTCTAGAAGACCATCTGCATTGTAATCTACAAAAGTGGGCGAACTTCCTGCACCCAAATCAATACAATCTTTGGTAAAGGTGTCTTTGGACTGTAGTTCGTAGATGGCATTGTCACTTGTTCCTACATTTTTATAAAACCAATTGTTAAAATAATTTTCTAGAATGTTTTGTCTGGCAAAGGGTCCAAGCATCAAGTCTTTTAGACCATCATTGTCCATATCTATATTGTAAGCAGCGGGCAATTCATAGATGAAAACAGACTCATCATTGCTAGGAAAATTGGTCTCTTGTTCTGCCATAAAAGCAATTTCGTTTGTGCCCTCATTGGTCAACAAATTGAGTGTTTTTTTGGTGATGTCTCCTATCAATATTTCTTTGTCTCCATCTCCGTCGGTATCGAGTGTTGTTAAAGTTGCACCGCCATGTACTGTATTGCTTTCTTCTTCTGATTCGGGTCTAAACATATAACACTCTCCCATAATCGAGGACAAAAATACAGAGTCACTACCCACTTCGACAAAACCACCCCAGCACTCTTCTTCTAATTTTAAGTTAAGGGTGTCTAGTGGCAAGTCCTCTTCTACAGCATAGTTGCGGATGTAGTCTACATACCCAAGAGACAAACCATAGGATAAAAAATCCATATCACCATCGCCATCTATGTCGTCAATGACAGGTAGGTCTAGCTCACTAACATAGAGCCAAGAGGTATGGTCTTCATCATTTAAATAATACAAGGTGCTGACCTCTTGGTCTGAAAAAGTGAGTAGTTCAAAATCTATTTTATCGTTGTTCCAAAAACCTTTGTAAACTTGTATACCAGAAGTAAAATTGGCATAGGTATGGGTAAAAATATCTTGAATACCATCACCATTAAAATCTCTTAGCAATGCCCAAGCTCCTAGGTCTGGAAAATTACGAGCATATTCTGGTGCATAAGTATAAGCCAATTCGTTTGGTATGTTTTGATTTAATAAGGTAAGGTGTACCCTACCCGTTGCATCGTAAATGTATAAGTCTTGTACCCCATCATTGTTTAAATCTACTGGGGAAAAAATGGGATTGTGTAAGCCGCCCAATTCTGGGTATTTAAGTGTGTAATCGTCAATGCTAAAATCAATATTAAGTGGGTCAAAATTTTGGGCATCATTGTTTTGGGTGAATACAATGCCTAGTAAAAAGCAAAGAATAAAGCGGATGGAGAAAAAGAACCGACACAGGACATAATCCCAATAATTGACTTGGGATTGTCGCAGCTCTCCTTTGTGATGCCTAGACCGCCAGTGTTCTATTCTAATTTGTGTGTCATTCATCATAAACTATAAAGGTACAATATATAAACAGGGCTAATCAAAATAAATTTCAATCTGCCCTAGCATTGTCTACCCAGTAATTCAAAATAAGTTATTTTAAAGTTGTTGACTGGATATAAACAGGGCAGGTCAAAAATACATTTCAACCTGCCCTACCATTGTCTACCCAATAAAAACTAAACTAGATTATGGTATGCCATTGTTAATGGGTTACCACTAATTTTTGAGTTTGTATTTCTCCATCAATGTCGATATTGACAATGTAAGTTCCTCCTGGCAATTTGCTAGTGTCAAGTCTCACCATTTGTCCTGGTAATGGATTGTTTTGCTCTTGGATTAGCATAAGCTTTCCACGTACATCCAACACTTCTACTTTAAACAAACTAGCTTCTTGTAATGACAACTGAATGTTAACATAATCAGCTGTAGGATTCGGGAATACTTTTACCTCATTGCCTAAGTCGACACTTCCGTCGGTTTTACCTGCCCCTCGACCTCCTTTGGGACGACCATCAGTACCTTCTTCATATAATACATCTGAATTTATCCCGCTATCTGTCACACTAATGGTACTTCCCATCAAACCACCACCTGGTC
>JAHDIA010000109.1:3687-12184 GCA_020631035.1 Chitinophagales bacterium
CATCATTCCCACCTGGTCCATCATTCCCACCTGGTCCATCATTCCCACCTGGTCCATCATTCCCACCTGGTCCGTCATTATGATGTCCGCCATCATGGTTACTAACTGCTTGACAAGATTCAACAAAAAATACATATTTTTGAATGTTTTCGATATCTGTATTTTTTTCGATAATATCAGACAATTCTGTCTTGCGGATTCGATCTCTTGATTCGTGGTTCAAATAGGGATCATTTTCAAAGTAGAAAAAATCTGCATCTCTCAAAGCTCTAAATTGTTTCTCCAATATTCTGTCCAAGGTGGGACCCACTGCCTTACCAGGCACTTTAGATTCTGCCAACAAGCCAACCCATAAATCAATCTCATTTACATTGTTATTGTAAGCAGTTGCCAAGGCATTTTGTACCACAGGATCGCCAGTGATTTGCGCAAAATTTTGAACAGAGTTGCCTAGATAATGCTGTCTAACATAATTGTAATCGGGCAAACCGTGATCTCTTCCTCTCTGAATATTGAGCGATGCCAAATCCAAACCAAAGGGTACAGGCGAACCTGGAGGTGTAAACAAAAAGTTTCTCAAATTGTCAATGATTTTCAAATCTACTTCTTGTTGTGTTTGAATCGCCAATCCTCTTAAAATAGGCTCCAATCCATATGTTGGTAAATTGCTTGGATTAAAAAATGCTTCAATCAAACTGATATTGCCATCCTCTATTGGATTGCATTGTTCGTCTACAATCAACAATTCATCTGTCACCATTGTATGTCCCAAACGATAACCCGCACTGGCAAAAAGGTTGCTAATGTCAGCTTGAACGTGTGCTTGGTATCCCTGATAGGATGGGATATTGATGCCCAATGCTGGAAGAAACTCCTTGTAAGTAATATTTTGCATCATTCCCCCAACTATCTTTCTGGCTTTTTGATAAATTTCTTCATCATTGGTAAAGCCTTTGTCTACCAATTTATCACAGTAACGATTGTGCTCTCTTACAAACAAAGTATGTAAAACAGTCAATCCATTTTGCTCATTGGCTCTAACATCCCCTGCTACAAAAACTCTAACTGTCCCTTCTTCATCTCCTGCCATACTCGGTGCATTGGGATCTATGGCACTGTTGATTTCTCCATCAATGGTATTGTAAGGTAAGAAATTACCTGATGAGGTTTTGAGCTTACCATTTTGAAAAGTTCTCAGCCAATTGGCACGTTCCATATCTGAACCATACACATTGGAAGCATCTATCCAAGAGCTAATCAAATTGGTTTGCTGGCGTGCATTCATTAGCCCTGTTCCTTCGTGAACCGCTGAACGAAAGAAAGGAATTTCTGCCGCAAACAAAGGCTCATTTGCAGGTAAAGAAATGGGGGCATATTCTGTATGGTCTTCTGGTGTTAGATCTATGTCATGGTCTAAAAATTGCCCCCATGTAAATACAAAAGAACTCAAATTTTGAGCACTTGGTATATTCTCCCCAGCTTGATCGCATAATATATTGGAAATGGCTCTAGCACTTTGACGGTTTTCGCCATTCATTGCATTGAATCCATCGCTTGAGCCATATTCACTTGGCATTTCTCTGAACAACTCTATGTCAGCAGCTCCCCAAGACTGTCGCTCTGCCTGACTCATATTGTTGCAAGACCCATCTATGGTTCTAAATTCTGATTGTTCACAATTGTCATTTTTAAAGTTATTGTCTTTGATCTTGTGAACAAAGGTCTTTCCATAGATGCTAAATTTTTTGACTTCTTTATTTGTATTTTGTGCTTTAGATGTGTTTCCCAACATACTCAATACAATAAAAGCTATGAGGGAAATGGGTAAATAAGGATTTTTTGAATTCCACATAAGCAGTACGTTTTAAATTTAAAAAATAGATTTCAGTAAAGTTTATTCGATAATTTTAAATTGTGTTAAAAAAATGTACTTCAAATATCTATCTCTTTTACACATATATATAATTAGAACTGCTGAATGGGGGAATTTACAGGATGAATGGGGGAATATTAATTGTGAGTTGTAAATTGTGGATTATGAATTGCTTGAACGTGCCCAATACGCCCGATAGGAGCGGTTACCCCGCAGTAGGGGCGAATTGCATTCGCCCAATACGAGGAGTAAAAGCGGATAGCGGGGACTCACCGTCGACCGAAGCTTTTGACGTTCCGTACAAAAAATATTTAATTACTGAGAAGCTATCAAACATTACCACTAACTAGCCAACAGGCGTCAACTCTAACTCGGCTCCTTTGACAAGCATAAATTGGTAAGCGGCATCGTATTCATTGGGGATGATGCCATCCAATATGGCTTCACGGATGGCATTTTTGATAATGCCTACACTTCGACTTGGTTGGATATTGAAAGTCTCCATAATGATTTCGCCAGTGATGGGCGGTTGCCAGTTGCGAATGCGGTCTTTTTCTTCTACTTCTAGTAGTTTTTCTTTGACAACATCATAATTGTCTAAGAAGCGTTGAACCTTTTGTTTGTTTTTGGAGGTAATGTCTGCTCGACACAATAACATCAAATCATCTATGTCGTCTCCTGCGTCAAAGAGCAAGCGGCGAATGGCTGAGTCGGTGACATTCTCCTTGGTCAAACTGATAGGACGCAAATGCAGAGCTACCAATTTTTGGATGTATTTCATTCTGTCATCCAAAGGCAGTTTGAGTTTACGGAATATTTTGGGGACCATTCTCGCTCCTACCACTTCGTGGCCATGAAAAGTCCAGCCAATGCCTTCTTCAAAACGCTTGGTGGGTGGTTTGGCAATATCGTGCAAAATTGCCGCCCAACGCAACCACAAATCATTGGTGGTTTCACATAGATTGTCCAATACTTGTAAGGTGTGGTAAAAGTTGTCTTTGTGGTACACCCCATTTTTTTCCTCCACTCCTTGCAATCTTGTCATTTCTGGAAAGATGATTTTGAGCAAGCCCGTCTTAAACAAATGCTTGAAACCAATAGAAGGGATGGGAGATTCTACTATTTTGTTCAACTCAACCGTAATTCGCTCCTGACTGACAATCTTGATACGGTCCTTGTTGTATTTGATTGCCTGAAGCGATACAGGATGAATGTCAAAATTGAGTTGGGTCGCAAAACGAATCGCCCGCATCATCCGTAGTGGATCATCGGAATAGGTAATATCTGGATCAAGTGGGGTACGAATCAATTTGTTCTCCAAGTCTTGAATACCACCAAATGGATCAACCAATGTTCCAAAGCCTTCTTGGTTGATACAAATCGCCATGGCATTGATGGTAAAATCTCGTCTGTTTTGATCGTCTTCCAATGTCCCATTTTCTACAATGGGTTTTCTGGAGTTGCGTTGGTAAGACTCTTTTCTGGCCCCAACAAACTCAAAATCTATCCCACGAAAACAAAATTGAGCGGTTCCAAAGTTCTTGAAGAAAGATACTTTGGGTCTAGGTTTGAACAAAGCGGCTGCCTTGTGTGCCAAGTCGATGCCACTTCCCACACAAACAATGTCTACATCCTTAAAGCCTCGATCACGCTCTAATATCAAGTCTCGTACAAAACCACCTACCACATAAGCGGGGTAATTGAGTTCGTCGGCTGCCTCACCTACCAAAGCAAGGGCTTTTTGAATGTTTTCGGGTATTTTCTGGGCTAGATTTTTCAAGTCTCACTGTTTTGTCAACAAATATAAGCCTCTATATTATATTTTGGTTCCAAAATGAAATTGATTTTTTAATGTGGTCCTCATTCATCTCAAAAGATGTTATATTCGTTCTTGCTAAATTGACCTAAACCATCATTATGAAAGCAATTTTTCTAGTAAAGAATGGAGCTACAGACCAAGCTTTTGAGATTCGAGAAGCAGACCGCCCTGTTCCCAATGCCGAGCAGGTACTTATTGAGGTAGAAGCCTTTGGGCTGAACTTTGCGGATGTGATGGCTCGAAAGGGATTGTATAGAGATTGTCCTCCCCTACCAGCAATTGTTGGTTACGATGTGGTAGGTCGTATTGTTGAGAAAGGGAAAGATGTCCAAAATGTAGATGTAGGTCAAAGGGTAAGTGCTTTAACTCGTTTTGGAGGTTATGCTGAATTTGCCGTTACCCAAGCTTCAGCGGTTGCTCCGATTTCTGAGTCTATGGATATAGGAAGTGCCTTGGCATTGGCGACCCAATACTGTACCGCATATTATTGTGCTGAAGAAATGAGCCGCTTGCATCCAAATGACAAAGTATTGGTTCATGCTGCGGCTGGTGGTGTTGGGACAGCTCTGGTACAAATTGCAAAATACAGAGGATGTGAGATATTTGGTACTGCCTCCACTGCCAAAATGGATTACCTAAAAAAACAAGGTGTCCACCACCCCATTGATTACCGTACAAGCGATTTTGCCCAAGAGATTAAAAACATTATTGGGGATACTGGATTGGATGTTATTTTTGATCCCATTGGCGGCAAATATTTTAAAAAAGGATTTAAGTTATTGGGTTCAGGTGGGCGCATCATTTCATTTGGCGCATCGGAAATGACCAATGCTAAAAACATCTTTCAAAAATTAAAATTTGCCAAGGATTTTGGTATTTTTCATCCTGTACAATTTGTGATGACCTCCAAATCATTGTTAGGGGTCAATATGTTGCGGATTGCGGATGATCGTCCATTGGTATTCAATCGGGTTTTTAATGAAGTAATTCGTTGGTATGAAGAAGGGATATTTCAACCTGTTACAGGCAAGATATTTCAATTTGACGAAATTGCCAAAGCACATCAATATATGGAATCCCGACAATCCATCGGAAAAATCGTTGTAAAATGTCCCCATACTCGTAGAAACCTTGCACGCAAGGCCTGAACAGAAATAGGTTTTCAGACAGGTTCTTAGAGATTGTGTCATTGAAAATGCCGTATTGAGATGCGAGGCATTTTGAAAATGCCAGGCATCAAAAAAGTGAAATTTAAATTTAAAACCCACAAAAATGAGCCAAGAAGAAAAAATTATGACCTTGCACCCACAAGGAAAAAAAGGGACCCATATTTTGAAACGCCGTTACGACCTCATCAAGGATTTTATTTTAAAAACTGTTAAAGAAGCAGGAGAAATCACCTATGAAGACTTAGCAGATTTGGCGCAAGAAAAATTATCTGCTACATTTGATGGGAAAGTGGTGTGGTATGTGGTAACGGTCAAGCTAGATTTAGAGGCAAGAGGATTGATTGAGCGCATTCCCAAAACCAGCCCACACAAATTGAGAATAAAGAAATAAATTTAAAACCTATGCCCGAAAAAAAAGAACGAGATTATGTGTTGGGAACCGATCCAGAAGAACTGGCACGCCTTGGTTTGCAACACCGAATTTGGCAACCACACGTTTTGGAATGCTGGCAAAAGGCTGGTATTACGATTGGCAAACGTGTACTAGATGTCGGTGCAGGTCCAGGATTTGCCAGTTTTGATTTGGCAGGAATTGTTGGAGAGCAAGGAGAGGTCGTAGGAGTTGAACGCTCTAGTAATTTCCTAGCTCACTTAAATGCCATAAACGAAGCAAGAAACTTAAACATCCGTTCCTACGAATTGGATTTAATGGAGGACGAAATACCCGAAAAAAAATTTGATTTTACTTGGTGTCGTTGGGTCAATTCTTTTGTCTCCAATCCCGCCATATTGGTCGAAAAACTAGCAAAAGTTCTCAAACCCAATGGACGAGCTATTTTCCATGAATACATCAATTATGCCTCTTGGTCTTTGGCTCCTGCCAGTCAAGCCCATATAAAATTTGTACAAGAGGTAATGGCGAGTTGGCGAGCAATGGGTGGTGAACCTGACGCAGCATTGGTACTACCCAAATTACTGCAAGAAAATGGTTTTAAAATGGTATGGACCAAACCGCTTATTTTTAGCATTCAGCCAAGCGATTATTTTTGGCAGTGGCCCGCCTCTTTTATTGACATCAACCTAGAGCGTTTGATGGCTTTGGGAAGAATTGACCAAACATTTGCGGATGAAGTGAGAAAAGACATTAAGGCTGCTAGTGACAATCCAGAATCGGTGATGTTGACGCCAATGATGTTGGAAATTGTGGTTGAGAAAGTATAAAAAACTGCCAGCTCATTCGTTACCTTCGACAGGCTCAGGCAACGAACGAGCTGGCAATTTTTAAATTTAGTTTTATCTAAACATTGTGTCCAATTCTTCATCGGACATTCCAATTTGGTCTATTTTTTCCATAACACTACTGCCTTCTTTTTGTTCTACCAATGAGAAGTACCAAATCACAATGGCAATCACAACAACCATATTTAGAATGGAGCTGACAAATGTTACCACTGCTGTCCAAATAGACATCATCAATGTTGGCTCTTCCATTACAAATGCTGCTGATATACCCATCGACAAACCGCCCATCATACCCAAAAAACCACTGATCATTCCGACTATCAAACCTACAACAATTAATAGCCCAAAGCTTGCCCACCAATTGCCTGACATCAATTCAAAACACCGCTTAAAAGCATCTCCAAGACTTTTTCGCTCAAAGAAATAAATTGGATATACGATGCTCAACACCACACCTAAATAAATACCAGGAATGACTAAAAACAAGCAAGCAAAAAAGACCACCATATAAATCAAAATCGTCGCCCCCAAAACCCAGAGGACCTTAATCGGAAATCCCCGCCAAATGTTCGCAAACTGCACTTCTGTTGTTTCCGATTCGTGGTAGGCTTTCAAATATTGATTGATGGCTGCAATCAAAACACCATAAGCAACAACACTAAGAAAAAGTGATAAGAAATAAGTAGGAGTAAAAACACCTCCCAATGCACCAAATGGATCACTTTCTATATAAGGATTATTTTCAATGGCATTTACACCTCTAAACATTTGTGTTTGTGCCAAGGAGGAAGTAATAGCTGTTAACAAGGCAATGGGTGCCACTACATACAACCATAGCTTAAACAATCCTTTAAAATTTTGACCAATAAATTCAAAGGTAGTCGAAAGGGTTTCCCCAAAATCTCTTCGCTTGTTTAATTTAATTTTCTCGTTCTGCATAGTTTGTATTTACTTGATTTAGTTGGATCGGATAAAGGATAAAATAGTATATCATAATGGCAAAAGACACCACAATAATTGTTAAATTTAAAAGCCAACTGCTCTGATAATGTCGGGTGACAAAACTTTCTAAAAAACCCGCTATCACAAATACGGGTATCAATCCAATGATGATTTTTAAAGCATCTTTGGCTCCTCTTTTAAAGGAATGTAAGCGGCTGTAAGTACCAGGAAACAAAATGCTGTTGCCAATGACAAAACCTGCACAACCTGCAATGACAATTGCCGACAACTCGAAGGCTCCGTGAATGAATACTCCTAGCAAACTTGTCGTTGCCAATCCTTTTTTAAAAAAGAAGGTAAAAAAGCTTCCGACCATTACACCATTCCTAAAAATAACCACAGCCGTTCCCACCGACAGAAATATACCCAATACAAATGCCCAAAAAGATACCATAATGTTGTTGAGGGTAATGCGTAAAAACATATTTCCAGAGGAAGAGCTTTTGTATACTGCCAAGGGGTCGCCACTTTCTATATTTTCTAAGGTCATATTTACATAGGCGTCTCCCAAAATCAAACGGATAAAGGTATCGTCGTAGACAGTTGAGAGTGCCCCTACAAATATGGAGGCAAAAAACAAGATTGCCGCCCACAACAATTCTTTTTGGTAATTGTAAAAAAGCGTGGGCAATTCTACTTTCCAAAAATCCCATACACGACTGCTTCGCTCTTTTTTGGTTTTGTAAATTGCCTGGTGCATTTTGACTGCCAAGCCGTTGAGATATTTGGTGGTATTGCTGGTCGGGTAAAAGGTACGAGCATAGGAGAGATCATCTGTCAATTCCACAAAAATCTCGGCTCGTTCGTCGGGTCCAATCCCCTCTACTTGCTGCAATTTTTTTTCAATTGCTTGCCATTTTTCTTTGTTTCGTTTCAAAAATGCAGGTTCCCGCATATCATCGTTTTAATTTATGACCGAATATAGTACATTTATTTGATTTTTGCCATCCTTTATGCATTCATTGCTGTTTCTGTTAAACATTGTTGGATAGATGGTATTGTTTGTTTAATTTTTTGAACGGAATGTTGGGGGCTTCGTTTGCATGTGGTGTCCCCGCTATCCGCTTTTACTCCTCGTATTGGGCGAATGCAATTCGCCCCTACTGCGGGGTAACCGCTACTATCGGGCGTATTTGGCATGTTTTGCCCTTCGTTGCATTAAAAATGTCATTCCCAAAAATGTCATTCCCACGCAGGTGACTGGGCTGGCATTCCACTGGGCTGGCATTCCACTGGGCTGGCATTCCAGAATCTCATGTATTTGTTTTATATTTCTCGCCCGTTTTCGGTTCGGGCAGGCATAAAACCTGCCCCTACAAATACGCCTGTTTCCTGTTCCGTTTTCGGTTCGGGCAGGCATAAAACCTGCCCCTACAAATACGCCTGTTTCCT
>JAHDIA010000835.1 GCA_020631035.1 Chitinophagales bacterium
TCAAGGAATACTAGAAAAACTCGCAAAGGTAAAAGAGCTTGAGCCTCAACGCATTCCCAGAGTTAAGAACCGCCTCAAACAATCCCTACTCAAAAATGCCAAAGATTTACAGGTAGATGAAAATCGCTTTGAACAAGAATTGATTTTTTACTTGGAAAAATTGGATATTACCGAAGAAATGGTTCGTTTACAAAACAATTGTCAATTGTTCTTAGACGAATTGGACAAAAAACTGGATAACAAAGGAAAGCAAATTGATAACAAAGGAAAAAAACTCAACTTTATCAGTCAAGAAATTGGTCGAGAAATCAATACCATAGGTTCTAAAGCCAATGATATGACCATACAGGTTTTGGTGGTAGAAATGAAGGATGAACTGGAAAAGATCAAAGAACAACTCTTGAATGTTTTGTAAAAAAATGCCAAAAACCATAACCAATTGATCTTTGTTGAGTCATAAAAACAATTGAACAACTCAAACAAGGTTTTGAATACACAGGAGATAGAAAAAAAGGTCGTCATATTTACTGCGCCTTCAGGTGCAGGAAAAACCACACTGGTTCGTTACTTACTGGAGCAGATAGATAGTCTTGCCTTCTCTGTTTCTGCCACCACTCGTGAGAAAAGGTTTTATGAAGTCGATAAGGAAGATTATTACTTTTTGTCTGAACAGGTCTTTAAGGACAAAATTGAAGTAGGGGATTTTTTGGAGTGGGAAGAAGTCTACAAAGGCTGTTTGTATGGTACGCTCAAAAGTGAAGTAGAACGTATTTGGTCGTTGGGCAAGCATGTCATTTTTGATGTGGATGTCAAGGGGGCTAAAAACATAAAAAACTACTACCAAGACAAAGCCCTTGCCATTTTTGTCAAACCTCCTTCGGTCCAAACATTGGTCTCTCGTCTTCAAGCACGCAAAACCGAAACACTGGAAAGCCTCAACACCCGAATAGAACGTGCCAAAACCGAACTAACTTATGAAAATGACTTTGACACCATTGTTCTCAACGATGATTTGGATGAAGCAAAAAAAGCTGCAATTGCTTTGGTTAGTCGCTTTTTGAACATAAAAGTACCCGTATAAAACAAAAAACCCAGCTTGGTCGTTGCTTCTTTACAAATATTCTATTAAATTGAGAACAAAACAATTTAGTGTATCGTAATTGATTTTGGGCAAACTTGCCAAATATCAGAAAAGAAAAATGCTAGGCTATGGTTTCAGTAAGTGCAATAACAGAAGGCATTATCGTCAGTGCAGAGGTTCAATACCGTCCTGAATACTCACACCCATCTAATCAAGAATATATTTTTACTTATCATATTACCATTGAAAATTGTAGTAAATATACCATTCAATTATTATCTAGACATTGGTACATTTTTGAAATGAGTAATATACGTCGAGAGGTCAATGGCGAAGGAGTAGTTGGTCAACAACCCATCATCGAGCCTGGTCAGTCACACCAATATACTTCGGCTTGCAACCTCAATTCTACTTTTGGGAATATGCATGGTACGTATACCATGCTTCGTATTTCTGACGACCGACTGTTTGAGGTCAAAATTCCTATTTTCTCTATGGAGGTTCCCTTTAAATTGAATTAATTTTTATTTGATTGGGACGGAACATTGGGGTTTTTCAAACCTTCGAATCTCCCCGCTATCCGCTTTTACTCCTCGTTTCAGGGCAGGCACAAGGCACTGCCCCTACACTGCGGGGTAAACGCTGCTATCGGGCGTAGCTTATCTTGTGTCTTCCTTCGTCGGTACTCCTTCTTCTTCACTATGTTAAAAATTAATGTTCTTGGACAATTTTTGCAGAAGAGAGCTAATTCTTAAACAAGCTAGCCAGTCGCCTGCGGCTCCATACTATTTGTCGTTCTTTGACATAAAGTGTGACAAAGTGAATAGTTCCAAGCAAAGGCTTCAGT
>JAHDIA010000110.1 GCA_020631035.1 Chitinophagales bacterium
GTGGTCCATTTGCTTCTATGGCAGCTTTTAAAAGTTTTGCCATTGGCAATGTTGCTGGCTTGGGCGTTACTTGGACGATTCTATGGGGAGAACGAGCTTGGCTAAGAGGCGACAATGATTTAGAAGACAATCAAGTCTATCAAGATATGAACGAGATAGAAGGCAATTCGTGGTTTCCTGGCTGGGGAGGTTTAAACGACCCTTCAGACCCAAATGATTTATTCGGTCTTGAAAATCTGATAACTGCCTTTAAAAAAGGAGAAATCCCACCAGATATAGATCGGAGCCTGTACAATCGTTTACAAAGTCTTTCTAAACTTAGTAGACAAGAGTTAAAGAAAAGTGCAGATGCTGCATTATTACACAAAGAGTTGGTTAATGGTAAATACCCTAAATTGCGCCAAGCAATGCAAAACTTTAACAAGCGTTATGTAAGACCCAATATGATCAAAGATGGGCTATCACAAGAAGGTAGCAAAATAGCCGCCCTGGAAGCCGAAAGCAATCGAATCAAAGCCTCTAATCCTAGCCGAATGCAACGATCATTAAAATTTGGAGAAGGAATTTTGTTCTTTTTGCCAATCATTTCAACTTACTTCTCTGAACGTGCAAGAAAAGTTTTTGCAGAAGAAGCAGTAAAAGAGGTAAAAGGCATTAATATCGTTGCAGCCAATCCCTTGGGTAAATGAATATTTGTCTACCCAATCTCAACAATGGAAATAACAATATTTTGAACAAAATATTGACATAGTCAAAGAATTGGTTTAACTTTGGTATTGTGAATCTGGTTTTATTTGATTTAGGTGAAATCAAATTGGTATATTAAAAAAACCATTTTCAAGCAGTTTTGATCCAAAACTGTTGCTTTCTGCTGGGAATATATATAATCTGGGAATTTAATGCTGGTTTGCAACACTGGGCAAGGTGTTGTGGTATGAACTTATATTTTTTTTTGATAAATTCAAAATGAAATATAGGTTATAGTAGTGGTGTAAATGAATGTTTCTACCTCACTAACATACAAAAATATTTTTGTGTGAATGGGATTTTTACATCTCTTACACATAAAGGATATAAAAGCATTTTACTTGGGCAACACTTGTTTGATGCTTTGCTTCGGAGGGTTGTGCATTCTCATCTACGCCTGATGGAAACGGTACCTGCTGTTGAGACAGCCCTATGAGACAAGGAGGGGCGACGGCTGACGGCAGGAAGACTAGTACCGACTATGGCGAATGGGCTGGTGAAACAGCAAGTACAAGTGGACAGCAGGGAGTCCCTATGAGACGAAGGAGTGAAGCGTTCCGTACAAATAAAATGAACACCTTGGAACTTTTAGCAATTTATTAACATTTAAAAAATTGGATGTATCAATAAAAATTTTGAGGATTAAATACATATGTATTTACCTACTTTGATAAATCCAATTTTATTCAACAATACTAAATTTATACACATGAACAGCAACACAACTTTCCGAGAGGAAACAGGAAGTACTCGTCTGTCCAATCACCAAATCCGTTTTGATGGTACTGCTGGCCGTTATTTTGGCATTTGGATTGTCAATCTTGTTTTGACCATTTTGAGCTTGGGTTTGTACTACCCTTGGGCAAAAACCAATTTGCGTAAATTTATTTGGAACGAAACCCGTCTCAATGACGATAAGTTTGTCTATCACGGTACAGGGCAAGAGCTCTTTAAGGGTTTTATTATTACTTATGCTGCTTTGTTTGCCCTTATGACATTGGTGTATTTTACCAATTGGGGAATTATACTCTTTTATTTGGCATTGATTGTGATTGTGCCATTTGCTATGTTTGGGAGTTGGAAATACAAAATGACTCGTACCTCTTGGCGTGGAATTTTCTTTACATTCGATGGTGATTTTCAGGAGTTTTTAAAAATTTGGTTTGTACATGGTCTTTTGACTTTGGTGACTTTTGGAATATATGGTGCTTGGGCTTGGGTCAAACTGAGACAGTATCTTTTTGCTCATACCAAAATTGGTCAAAACCGTCTTGATTTTGTGGGAGAAGGTGGCGAGCTATTTGGACTAAATTTATTGGGTGGTATTTTGATGATGATTACGCTCTACATTTACACTCCTTGGTTTATCAAAGATCGTTTTAATTTTGCTGTCAACAATACAGTGATAAAACATCCGAATGGAGAAGACCGTCTTATTTCTAATTTGACAGGTGGCAAAGTGTTTGAAGTAATGATTGTCAACTTCTTGTTGCTTGTGGTTACAGCAGGTCTTGCCTTTCCTTTAACCTTTGTGAGAAGCCGACAAATGTTTACAGACCACTTGGAAATTCCAGCAAATGTCAATTTAGATTTATTGGAGCAAGGAGATATTAAACAAGAAGGTGGTAATGTTGGAGATGAAATGGTGGATGCTTTTGATTTGGACTTTGATATGGGATTTTAAGCTTCTAAATTATGGCTAATTTGCAAGGCATATATTATGATGGAAAAACTTCTAAGGCACATTCCGTTGACATAATACTCAATGCCAATACCATTCAATTTGATGCTAAATATGCCGATCCACAAAAACACATTTGGTCTATCGGAGAAATGGAAGACATTGGTTTTACCGCCTCCGATACATTGCAAATAAAATATGGGGACTTCCCACATCAAACATTGATCCTAAAAGGTGAAAATGCTCGCCGTTTTCACCAATTTTACCCAGAATTGAAAAAAGACCCTATCTTTCATCGGGTACTCAAAGGCAATTTGTTTAAGGTGGTCTTTGCCTCTCTCTTTTTGCTGATTGGTACGGTCTTGTTCAATATATATGTTTTGGTTCCTTATGTTTCGGAAAAAGCGGTGGTCTTGGTTCCCAAACAAGCAGAGATTACTATGGGTGAACGTATGTGGCCTTTGTATGAAGCAAATTTAAACATCAATGAACAAAAATCGCAGCAACTCAATGCCTTTTTTGAAGAAGTGGGTTTTGAAAGTCAGTATCCTGTAGAATTGTATGTAAGCGATCTGGAACATGTAAATGCTTTTGCCATGCCAGGTGGAAAAATTGTGGTGTTTCAAGGCATTTTGGATTTGATGGATTCTTGGGAAGAACTGGCAGGCTTGCTTGGACATGAATTGGCACATGTTGAAAAACGTCATTCGTTTAAATCTATTTGTGCGAGTTTGAGTAGTTACTTGCTTGTGTCAGTAATGACAAGTGATGTTGGTGGCATTACTGCTGTGATTTTGGAGAGTGGGATCAATGTACAAAACTTAGTCCATTCTCGTTCTCACGAAAAAGAAGCAGATGAAGTTAGTCTAGCATATTTGCAAGAATTAAATGTTGACCCTAATGGACTCGTTGAACTCTTTGAGGCAATGCAAGCATATAGCGAAAATGACATTGTTAGTGCTGATGTAGCGCAAGCTTTGGAGTTTTTGAGTTCACATCCTGCAACTGCCAATAGAATTGCCTATTTGACCAATGCCATTGAAAAAACAAACAAAACCAATTACCCTGAAAATGAAGACGCAGCAATACTGTTTGAACAATTAAAACAAGGAAAAAGTATCGATGCTTTTATACCTTAGAGCATGTTAGGAATTGTGGGATTGTCAGCAGGCATCAAACACTCATAGTAATACAATAGGTTCATTTAACTATCAGATATGGCATTTCTTTGAGAAATGTCATATCTATTCTTATTTTTGAGGTCTATGAATGAATTGAGCCTCAAAAAACAATCTGCAAGTGGTAAAAATAAAATTCTGCTTCTTTTTCTATTTGTATTGGGCGTGTTTTATCTTTGGTCCTATGCACAATTTGAACGCTGGGACAAGGATCTTTTAGGTGGTGGAGATCCCTGGGGGTATTATCTATATTTGCCTGCAAGCTTCATTTATGGCGATTTAGATAATTTGAGAGAATCCTATAGGGCTCGCTATAAATATCAAACAGGATACGATTGGAAAGCCCCTAAAGTTTTGGATGTTGCAGAAGCACAATACATTGGTGATGGCAAGCAAATCATCAAGTACACCATGGGTATCGCCTTATTGGAAGCTCCATTTTTCTTCGTAGCACATTATTTGGCTCCTATTTGGGGTTATCCTCAAGATGGTTATTCTTTTCCCTATATTTTCTTCATACAAATGTCTAGCATTTTTTATGCTTTGTTGGGATTTTTTTTTTTATATCAAGTACTTACCCAATATTTTTCCTCTTATCTATCCTGCTTAATTTTGGCTGTCGTAGGACTGGGAACCAATTTGTACTTTTTTACAACTTTTTTAGGCCCAATGGCACATATTTATTTGTTTTCGCTGTATTGTGTCTTACTATATGCAACAATTCGGTGGTATGCTTCTGAAAAAATGTTGTATGCCCTCATCATTGGCATTTGTTGTGGTTGGATTACACTCATTCGTCCAGTAGAATTGATTTGTATTTTGATTCCTTTGTTGTATGGTATTGGCTCCAAACACAGTTGGAAAGAACGCATACAATTTATAGTCAAATACAAATGGGTCTATTTGCTTGCCATCTTGTGTTTTATGGCAGTGGGAATGCCTCAGTTTTTTTATTGGAAGAGTGTTAGTGGTGATTGGTTCTTTTATAGTTATGGCGAAGAGGGTTTCAATTTTGCCAATCCTAAACTCAAACAAGGTTTGTTCGGATTTAAAAACGGTTGGTTGGCTTATACCCCTATAATGTATTTAGCCTTGTTGGGTATTGTTTTTTTATTTAAAAAACGAGATTTTTGGTGGCCTGTTGTTACATTCTTACCATTGCATATTTACATTGCCTACAGTTGGTGGTGTTGGAATTACATCAATGGTTTTGGCTCTCGACCAATGGTTGAAACCTATGCTTTGTTGGCGATTCCAATGGGGCATACACTACAATATTTTTTAAATAAAAAGTGGTTGAAATATGGATTGGTATTGGTCTTACTTTTTTTTGGTGCCTTGAATATTTTCAACACTTTCCAGTTTTCGTGGGGAATGATGTGGTCAGAGGCTTCTAACTTTGCTTATTACCGTTCAGTATTTGGCAAAACCCATTTGGACAGAGATAATTTGGTCGCCTATGATTCAGAATTCATTCCTCCTGACACCAGCCAATATTATTTAAAAGAGCTAATATTTCTAGAACATTTTGAGGACACTAAGAAGGCAGAACATACCAGTAAATATGGCAAAACAGATGATCTAGTATATGAAATGAATAATAAAGAACAAGAGTTTTTTAGAATAAAACTTAAAGATATAGATGCCCAAAGAGGGGATTGGATTAGAATCAGCTCACAATGTTTGGTAGAGCAACACAATAGTAATATTTACCAAAGCAATATCTTAATCAGTGCCTTTGAAATGAATGGCAAAACCTATCGCTGGCGGTATAGTCGTATTGACAATAAATTGGATAATCCCCATAACTCTTTGTGGGGCGGAAAGGCAAAAGTTTGGGATGAAGTTTATATGTGGAATTTGGTGTCTAAAATGTTTGATGAGGAAACCATCTTTAAATCTCTTGTTAAACGAACAAGTTCTAAACCCATTTATTTAGATGATTATAAGGTAGAACTGTGGCGTAAAAAAGAGAAATAATGAAGGAAAGTGCTTACATTAGCTATTATTTTGAGCAAAAACTGAACTGATTCCATTATGAAATACCATCTGTACCGATTCATTGCCTTTGCTTGTTTGGGCGTAACCACCGAAATTTGTTTTACGGCTTTTTCTAAATTTGTCGAAGGTGGTTATTCTACAGCTGAACTATTGAAGCTGGAAGGCAATTCCTATGTATGGATGATATTCATCTATGGTCCTGCGGCTTTCTTGATTCCTTTTTACTACAATCTCATCAAGCGTTTCCCCTTGATTGTCCGTTTGCTTTTGTATGCTTTGGGCATTTTTTTGGTCGAATACATTGCTGGTTTCATTTTAGATGTCACGACTGGAAGTTGCCCTTGGGAGTACGACAACAAATGGAATATTTCGGGTTACATTCGCTTGGATTATACGCCCTTTTGGATGGTATTTGGCTATGTATTGGAGCGAGTGCATTTGACTTTAGCGGAATTGTTTGCGCCTTTGCGAGAGAAGAGATAAATCTATTATTTTTGGGAGCAAATGTTTGGGTGCTTCGTCGCCACTTATTTCCCTGCTATCCGCTTTTACTCCTCGTCCCGATAAAATCGGAACTGTGGGGTAACCGCTTCTATCAGGGCTATTCTACTAGATTCACTCGCTTCGCAAAAAACGCTATTCAATTTATGATTTAAAGAAGCACCAACTCCTTAAATCGATTTCCCCGCTCTACAAAATTCGCAAACATATCGTAACTAGAAGCAGCAGGAGACAACAAACATTTCCCTCCTTTGGGCGTTTGGGCAATCGCAAAAGCAACGGCCTTCTCAAAATCTTTACTGACCAACAAATTGGGAATGGCTTTCAAATCATTTTCCAATCGCTTTCCCACTTCACCCAACACAACCACACTTGCTATCTTTTTTTCTAGCACAAAAGCGACCAATTCTGTATAGTCAATTCCTCTATCTTTGCCCCCCATAATGAGACAATCTACGCCCCCCAAGGCATTGACAGCCTGCATACAAGCTTCTGGTATAGTAGCAATAGAATCATTGTAAAAATGCTTTGCTTTCACCTCTCCCACATACTCCAATCGGTGGGGCAAACCCTTGAAACTCCCAATACCTTTTTCGATTGTTTTGCTTTCTATTTCAAGTACCTTCCCAAGAGTGCTTGCTGCCAGGATATTAGAAAAATTGTGCGCTCCCAAAATGTTCCTTTTCAACTTGGTATTGAATATAAAAACTGGTTCTTCTTGCTTACTTCTAGATTTAAAATACACCTTTTGTTTTTCTACAAATACATTGGCAACTGAATCAGTTTGAGTGGTATAAGTAAAAACGCTTTGCTTATTGGTTTTTACTTTTTCCTGTAATAAGGGATGTTCTCTATTCCAAATCAACACATCCCCTTCTTGTTGATGTTGGTAAATATTAAATTTAGCTGCTTGGTACAATTCGTAGGTTTGGTGGCGATCCAAATGTTCTTGGTAGAGATTGAGCAATACCGCTATATGGGGAGAAACACTCAAATGTTCTAGCTGGTAAGATGACAGCTCCATCACCGCCCAAGTGTCTGCTTGTATTTCTTCAAGCACATCAAAAGCGGGAATGCCAATATTGCCCAATAAGACTGTGGGCAATCCTGCCTCTTTGATCAAATGGTGGATCAAACTAGTCGTAGTACTCTTGCCTTTGGTTCCTGTAATGCCAATAACTTGGTGGCGATAATGTTCCAAAAACAAACTTGTTTGAGAAACAACTTTCTCCATATCGACCTCCACACCATTCAAATTGACACCAGGGCTTTTGATGATGTAATCAAAGCGATCGAGGTCTTCTAAATAGCTTGTTCCTAATTGAAAATCTAGACTATTTACTTTTAAATCAGTAGGCATCTCTTCAAAATCCTGAGAAACTTTTTCATTTAAATCAGCGATAACTAAGTCTGCCTTCACTTCCCATTTATTCAACAACTTAAAAGTAGATTTACCTTCTCTCCCAAAGCCCAAGAGACAAACTTTTTTATATTTAAATTGATTGTCTATTTTTTTCCGAAAAGCATTTTGAAAACGACCATAAACAATTTGTTGGTATTTTCTGGGAAGCAGATGTTCTCTATTTATCTCTGTTTGTATTTTAACAATTTCGTCCTCCCCTACCAAAAGCTGTGGATAGTTGTCTACAAAGTATTGCAACAGATAAGGCAAATTGTCTTGATATTCCCCAACAGCCTGAGTCAAAGCTACCCGTACTTCCTCCACACTACCCACACACTCAAAAGGTTTTTGTTCTGCTGCCCCAATCAATTCTTCTAGGGTATGCCTCAAACTTTTCCTATCCAACAAATTCTTTGAAAATATGCTAAACAAAGTAGCTTCATTCAAATGTGGCACCAACATAATGTAAACAAACAAACATTTGGGACAATTGCAGCACCATTTGTTTTGCTTACTTCCTACATTGCAACTTTTGAACACTTCAAAATACTTTGGGTTTTGGGCAAATAGTGAGGCAATCTGGTATTCATTTAAGGGACGCAACAAACTAAAATAATGAATGTTACTCAAATGTTCTTTGATATACTCATTAAAGTCTTTTTCAAACTCAAAACTTTTGGAATATTGGTGATTGACTTTGGTACCCAAAACTGTAGGCTCATTGGCACTGGATTCATTGGATAAGGCAATGTATTTTTTGTCTAATAAATGTGCGACCATCAAAGAAACAAAGGCGAGCATAGCCGAAAAGGGCGTATGACCATTCAAATAACCTTCTGCATTTAATTCCAATAAATGTTTGTCCAAGAAACGTTTCAATACAAAAATATCCGTTTCTTTATATCCTCCTCTCAAAGCTGACTCCCAACTCGCCCCACGAGGATTGATGATAAAAGGCGTATTGTCTGCTTTATAGTCTTTCAACAATTCTAAACTGACCACAGAGTCTTTGCCTCCACCAATGGGAATCAAATTGCCTTTCAATTGCCCATTGTGTACAAAAGGATGCTGTTCCTCACTTTCTATTTTGATTTGTACAAAATCTTCCAAGCTCGTCTCAATCCCATTGGTATAGAAAAACTCACCCAGTCCATAGAAATACAATTTCTTCCACCAAGCAATTTGCTCTTCTGACAAATATCCTGTTTTGATGACAATGCTAGGCGCACAAGTCGCCTTCCAATAACTAACCAATTCAATCATTCCAATATGAAAAAAGAAAGGCTGTAATTCCTCCACTGTTTTACCAAACTGCTTGGGATGAGGAAATTTAATTTTAGGATAAAAATCATGCTTTCCACTTAGATTAAAATGAAAAACGACCATTAATAAACCTTCTTTCTCTTCCCATTGAATGTTCTCAAAACTAAATTGGGAATATTTCTTGCGCAGTGCCTCAAAAGTATTCTTCATAAGATAAAATTAAAAAAGCTGCTAGATTTCTCTAACAGCTTTGATGAAGTTATTATTATGTACCCATTATTTTTATTGTATTGCACTATACATGCAAAGGTCGATTGTCTGTCGCTGCCAAACACGCTTCTTTCATCACCTCCGAATAAGTAGGGTGAGCGTGTGACATACGAGAAACATCTTCGGCTGAAGCTCTGTATTCCATTGCCACTACCGCTTCCGAAATCAAATCTGCCATACGAGGTCCAATCATATGAACGCCCAAAATTTCGTCCGTTTCTTTGTGTGCCAATACCTTTATAAAACCTTCTATATCCATACTCGCTCTGGCTCTCGCACTTGCACGAAACGGAAACTTACCTGCTTTGTAAGGCACACCATCAGCTTTGAGTTGCTGCTCGGTTTGTCCTACTCCAGCCACTTCTGGCCAAGTGTACACCACACCAGGAATTAAATTGTAATCAATGTGTGGTTTTTGACCTGCAATGTATTCTGCTACAAAAATACCTTCTTCCTCAGCTTTGTGCGCCAACATTGCCCCCTTAATCACATCTCCAATAGCATATACTCCTGACACCTTGGTTTGTAAGTGCTCATCTACTTCGATTCGGCCTCTCTTATCGGTTTCAATCCCCACATTTTCTAAGCCCAAACCTTCGGTATAAGGTACACGCCCGACCGAAACCAAACAATACTCTGCTTTAAAAGTATGTTCTTCGTCTTTTTTATGGTTTTTTGCTTTAACTGTTACAGAACGTCCTGTAGTAGTTACCTCTGTTGCTCCCGTATTCAAATGGAAAGTGACGCCCATTTTTTTCATACTACGCATCAATTCTTTGCCCAAGTCCTTGTCCATCGAAGCAATGATACTATCGGCATACTCAACTACCGTTACTTGTGTACCCAAACGAGCATAAACCGAACCCAATTCCATACCAATCACCCCACCACCAATGACAATCATTGTCTTGGGGATCTTAGGCAGTTCCAATGCTTCTGTAGAAGAAATGATGCGTTTTCCATCAATATTGATAAAAGGCAAAGAGCCTACTTTGGAACCCGTTGCAATGATGGTTTTGTCTGTCTCGATTTCCTCCACACTTCCATCCGCTTTTTTGACGGCAATTTTGTTGGCAGTTACAAAAGAACCCCAACCTTCATAGACATCAATTTTGTTCTTTTTCATCAGAAACTCTACTCCACCCACAGTTTGTGCCACAACTTCACTCTTACGCTTAATCATCTGCTTAAAATCGACTTCTAGCTTGCCCACTTTGATGCCATGTTCTTCAAATTCCTTTTTGGCTTTCCAGTAGTGTTCACTCGAATCCAACAATGCCTTAGAGGGAATACATCCCACATTGAGACAGGTTCCACCCAATGAACCTCTTTTTTCAATAATGGCTGTTTTCATTCCTAATTGAGCGCAACGTATGGCGGCAACATATCCGCCTGGTCCTGCTCCGATGATTGTAATATCGTACTTCATTATTTTGCTAAAATTGTGATTTTATTTGAATATTTGATATAATCTCTTTTGAACGGAACGCCAAATCTCCGACCGACGGTGTCTCCCCGCTATCCGCTGCTATGGCGGTGGGGAAATATTTCGATTCACCGCCACGCCAGTACAGACAAGGCATGCCTTGTCTCTACGAACCACGCACATACCACTACGCACATACCGCCATATCCGCTACTATCGGGCGTAGGCATCGCATCTTTTTGCCTATATCGGCTCTTTAATCCATCCGCTTCACGCCTTGCCACTGCTCGTTTCCTCTTGTGTTTCCTGTTCAGACGCAAGATCTTGCGTCTCTACATAAAATTTTCAAACCCATTCGGATTTTTCAATCCTCAATTTTGAATCTTCAATTTTGATTTTTCAATTCTTCGACAAAGGTAGCATTTAACAACTAAAACAAAGAAAGTCCAGATTATTTCATATGTTTAGGCTTTATTTTATGATCTTGTTGTACCAATTCATTGATCTATGAAATACTACATCATTGCGGGTGAGGCTTCGGGCGATTTACATGGCTCTAATCTAATGTATGCCCTCCAAGCAAAGGACAAAGAGGCGGATTTTCGGGTATGGGGCGGCAATTTGATGGAAAAAGCAGGTGGCACATTGGTTGAACACTACAAAAATACAGCTTTTATGGGTTTTGTTGAGGTGGTCAAAAATCTGAATACCATTCTACAATTCATCAAAAAATGCAAGGAAGACATTTTACAATACCAAGCTGATGTATTGATTTTGATAGACTATCCAGGTTTTAACCTACGCATTGCAGATTTTGCCCACAAAGAAAAAATAAAAACCTTCTATTATATTTCGCCCCAACTTTGGGCTTGGAAAGAAAATCGGGTACACAAAATTAAAAGAACAGTAGACCGCATGTTTGTCATTCTCCCTTTTGAAAAAGCCTTTTATCAAAAATGGGAATATGAGGTAGACTTTGTAGGGCATCCCCTACTCGATGCCATTGCCCAAGAAGGAGATTTTGATGCACAACAATTCAAGCAAGCACAACAATTAGATGAGCGATCTATCATCGCCCTTTTGCCAGGCAGTCGCCAACAAGAAATCAAAAAAGGATTGCCTGAAATGTTAAAGCTTGTTAGTCATTTTCCCCAATATCAATTTGTAATTGCCGCAGCTCCCAACATTGCGGCTTCCTTTTTAAAAAACATCATAGGCAACAATGATGTTAAGATTGTATACAATCAAACCTACAATTTGCTCAAATGTGCCAGAACAGCCCTTGTAACTTCTGGAACAGCCACATTGGAAACAGCATTGCTAGGTGTCCCCCAAGTGGTCTGTTACAAGGGCAATTGGTTGTCCTATCAAATTGGCAAAAGATTGGTGAAAGTCGATTACATTTCCCTAGTCAATTTGATTTTAGACAAACCCTTATTGACCGAATTGATTCAGGATGATTTTGAAGTTGGCAAATTAAAAAGTGAATTGACAGGATTGTTGGAGGAGGGCAAAAAACGTCAAAAAATATTGGAAGGCTATGCCCATTTGAAGGAAAAACTCGGTAACAAAGGAGCATCCAAAAGAGCAGCCGATTTGATGTTACAATATTTATCGTAGGGGCATCCTTTATGGGTGCCCGAACAGGAAACACAAAACACGTAGGGGCAGACCTATGTGTCTGCCCGAAC
>JAHDIA010000836.1 GCA_020631035.1 Chitinophagales bacterium
TAATTTTTTTTTGAAAAATTTGATTCACTGCTTGCAAAGTAGAAAGTTGCCTACGTAAACTGCACCTAGATCGAGTCAAAGAAAGAAGCCTTATATGCTCTCCAGTCAAATAAAGCAATCGCTGTTCTTTCTTGCCGTCAGGTCCTCTAAATATTAGAAAATATAGCAACTCCAACCGCAAGATAGCGTAAAACACCAAAGGTAACATTGCTTACTGATTTGATATTCAGATATATGTATTAAAATTAATATCTGAATGACATTTCTTTTATGAGCAATCTTTGCTATTCCTTCCTTCATTCTAATATTAAATAAAAAAATTTCTGATACTATGAGAAAGTATGCCATATCACTTCATCGTGCTGTGCCACAAACCATCATTTTTTGGATGAATGCTTTGTTGATGACAGCATTGGTTTTATTTTTTACCACAAAAGTTCAAGCCGAAACCGTAGATGCGGCTCAAGCAGAAAACATAGCCAAAACCTTTTACGCCTCTATCAATAGTTCTATCAACTCTGTTGATGAGGTAAAAGTACTTAATTCATACCAAGAAACCAGTTTGAAAAATGCACAGCCTTCTTTTCACATATTCAATATAAACGAAGGTGGTTTTGTAATTGTAGCGGCTGATGATCGTTATGAACCAATCATTGGTTATTCAGATGAATCTCATATCGACCTTTCTAAATCAAATGTCAATCTTTGGCATTATTTGGAAGGGCACCAAATCCAAATGGACTTGATTAAGGAAGGTGCATTGCCAGCAGATTTGGAAGCCAAGCAAAAATGGGATGATTTAAAGAAAGGAACAGTTGGACAAAACAATTTTAAAGTAGATGCAGTTGTTGCGCCTTTGACAACCACTAAGTGGGGACAAGAGGCTTTCTATAATGCTGATTGCCCAGCCGATGCTGCTGCTCCAGTTGGCAATGATGGTCGTACCTACACAGGTTGTGTGACGGTAGCAATGGCTCAACTTATGAAGTACCACAACCACCCTGCTCAAGGGAATGGATATAAGTATTACCAAGATGGTTCTTATGGTTATTTGTGGGCTGATTATGGCAACACCAACTATCAGTGGAACCAAATGCCAGATGAATTGACGGATTACAATGACGAGATTGCTCAGTTGATGTTCCATTCTGCAACTTCTATTTATACAACATTTAGTCCATATTATACAGGAGCTTACACCTCAAATGTACCTTATGCATACATTTACCATTTTGGTTATGACAATGAAGCAACTTTTATTACCAGAAGTGGCAATAATACAGGAATGTCTTGGTTGGACATTGTAAAGAGTGAGTTGAATGTTAACCGTCCTGTTTTGATGACAGGTTACTATGTCGACGATGCTTCTAGCTCGCACGCTTGGGTAGTCGATGGTTATTCTACCGACAACTATATGCATATGAACTGGGGATGGGAAGGCTTGGCGAATGGTTGGTACTTAGACAACGGTTTGTACTGGGAGCGTCACCCAGATAATGAATATCAAGACGACATCAGCTTCTACGATTATCAATATATGGTTTACAAAGTTTATCCTGGTTCTGATTGTGAGCCAATTCGTACTAAAGACATCTATGCTGATGAGATTGCAACAACTTCTGCCTTTGTACACACTTATCAATACCAAGGTTCTACTACATTGGAGTTCCGTTACCGTTTGAAAGATTCTGGTGATGCTTGGACAACTTTGACAGCTTCAGATGCAAGTACTCAAATTTTGTCAAACCTAGAAGAAGGTAGACAGTACGAAGTACAAATTAGACAAATTTGTTCCAATGGTGTATGGTCTGATTTTTCAGAGTCTTATGTATTCCAAACAGCGGGAACAGCTTGTATTCCTGTGAGTGCCGATGACTTGTTTACAACCAGTGTGACTGAAACAGGAGCCTATGTATA
>JAHDIA010000111.1:0-6036 GCA_020631035.1 Chitinophagales bacterium
TAAAGATTTAAAATTGAAGATTAGGGGACTCATAATTTTGAGTTTTCAATTATTTTATTGTGCAACGCCATTGGCATTGAGGCTACGTCTTGGTCAGATTAGCCAACGCATGTTTTGGGCTGCGTCGTAGATTTCATCCGCCCGCTCCTCCTACGCTTCTCAATAGCCACATTAGTTTTGTTTAAAATTATCAATTATTTCTGAATTAAGATTTAAACAGAAAAGACGTAGCACCCAAACGAGCTAGTCTATGCCCGATGGAAACGGATACCCCACAGTAAGGGCAGTGCCTTGTGCCTGCCCTAAACGAGGAGTAGAAGTGTACAGCGGGGAGTCCCCCACCCACGAAGCCCAAAGCATTCCATACAAATTAACATTTGTACAATAAGTATAATTAAAAATCATTCCTTATATTTGCAATAATTCAACATTCTACCAGAGAGAAAACACACACCACACACTAAGCCATTCCGCTGTTGACCAGCTCACAATGATTCATTTTTTGTATATACCGTTTTGAACTGATGAGGAAGAACATCTTTAAATGGCTGATAATCATTTTTTTGCTACTTGCAATAATTGGCGGGGGAGTCGCTTGGTACTTTTACAATATGATTTATGGTCCTGCCGTTTCGGGCAAACAGGATCAATATACCCTATTTATTCCCAGCAATGCTGACTTTGATCAAGTGATGGATTCTTTGACCCATCACAAGATTATCAAAAATGAGCAGGCTTTGCGTTGGGTTGCCCAAAGGATGAGCTATCCTGACAACATCAAAAGTGGCAAATACACTATTGATGCGGGGATGAACAATCGGGAATTGATAGGAAAATTGCGTTTGGGTAAACAAGAAGCGGTTAAAGTTGTTGTAAATTCTTATAGGGATTTTACAAAGATGGCAGGAGCGGTGGGTCGAAACTTAGAAGCCGATTCTAGCAAACTGCTTCAGTTGTTGAATGACCCAACTTATTTGAAAAGCATTGCCTATGAAACACACACTGTTAGCAGTTTGTTCTTGGCAGATACCTACCAGTTTAACTGGAATACGAATGAAGAACAGTTTGTCGAGCGTATGCAAAAAGAATACAAAAAGTTCTGGAACGACGAACGAAGAAAAAAAGCAGCAGATTTAAATCTGTCTATACTGGAAGTAAATACACTAGCCTCGATTGTAGAAGAAGAAGCGTACCACAAGGAAGAAATGCCTAAAATTGCACAAGTGTACCTCAATCGTTTGCAAAAAGGTATGTTGTTGCAAGCCGATCCTACAGTTAAATATGCTGTGGGAGATTTTACCATTAAGCGGGTTTTGAACAAGCATTTGGAAACCGACTCTCCTTACAATACCTATTTGTATGCGGGTCTCCCCCCTGGTCCCATTTGTTTGCCTTCAAAAAATGCGATTGAGGCAGTCCTCAATCCTGTCGAGCATAACTATTTGTATTTTTGTGCCAAAGATGATTTTTCAATGTATCATGCTTTTGCTCATAATTTAAAACAACATTTGATCAATGCTCGCCGCTATCAAAATGCTTTGAATAGAAAAAGAATTTTTTAAAATAAATAAGCTGTTGTTATTTAAATTTTTCAGGCTTATTTTAAATTCAAAACATTTTATATATATTTCTCCCACAATTACTGCTACTAATTTCATTTAAACCTTTCAATATTTACAGGGCTTTAAATGTGCATTTACACCTTCAAAAATTATATTTAAAAAAACTTTTGATTTATTGCATTTTCAAAATGATTTAAAATATAATAAATATGTAAAACATTTAGCACAAGCTGTTTTTTGTCCGTTTTTTTACTAAAAAAAACATTTTTTTTTTGTTACTTGCATTCAATGAAAAAAACCGTACAGCTCCTGACTTTGCTCCCTTTCTTGTTTGGGATGCTCGCTTTGCCTATCTTGGCAGAGGATGTTGCTGTATATGATATTTTTGTTAGCGACTTTTTACCACCTGGTGATTATCCTGTTAAAGTTTGGATTTACAATGATGGTTCTAGTAATATAAATGATGTAAAATTATCGTGGCGTATCAATGGTGGAAACATTCAAGAAGAATGGATAGAAGAAGTCAATTTAAGTGCAAGCAGCACTCCATTGATTGTGCCTATTGTTTCGACTCAAACATTTACCGTTGATTCCGAACAAACAATACACACTTTGGAAGTCTGGGTAGATGAACCAGACCAAACTCCTGACGAAGATCCATCGAACAATTATGTTGGTCACAACATTACCCAATTGCAACAAAGTACCGATACTCATATATTGTTGGAAACCTATATGGGTAATTGGTGTCCTTACTGCCCTGATGGAGAGGCGACTGCACAAGCAATATTGGCAAGCCATCCCAATAAAGTCATTCATGCTGCTTTGCATCAAGGCGACGCCATGGAAGTAGAAAGTTTGACAGACGAATTGGACAATGTATTTGATGTAGGTGTTCCCAATGCCATTATCAATCGGCATTTGTTTCCACCTGACTATATTGGTCAAAGCCAAGATGATTTGAGTTATGATAGAGCGACTTGGCAAGAAAGAGTTGAACATTTATTAGATATGTATGCTCCTATCAGTTTGAGTTGTAGCAACAGTTTTGATTCGGTCAGTAGAAATTTAAGCATTGACATAACAGCAACAGCTTTGGCAGACTTAAATGGGGATTATAGAATCAATTGTTATCTTATTGAGCATCCTGTTGTGGGAGCAGGTTCGGATTATGACCAATCCAACTTTTATTCATACAATGAAAATTATCCAGATCATCCCTATTACGACGCACCCAATCCGATTGTTGGTTATGAGCATAGCCGTGTGGTGAGAGCTATGTTGGGTGGAGCTTGGGGCATCAATGGAGTTATTCCCACTAGTGTAAATGCCAATCAGCCCCATAGCACCCAATTCAATTATGTAGTACCAAACGAGTTTAACATAAATGCACTATCTCTAATTGCCATTGTTCAAGGATACGACGAAAATCCTCTAGACAGAGGTATAGTCAATTCCTTGACTTGCCCTATAGGTGCTAGCAATGCCTTGACTATTTACGACCATAGTGTCCCTGAATTTACACTTTCCTTTAATGGCAAAGTCTTATTAGAGGGTTCTTATGTTGGGAATGGTCAAATGTCGGCTAATTTACAAGATTTGATTCCGACACAACAAACTTATACAAATGCACCGTATAACCATACTGGAAATGAAAGCGTTTTAGATATTCCCTCCAATATGGTAGATTGGGTTTTGCTTGAAGCTCGAAGCGGTACTCCTAACGAAAACAACATCCCAAGCACTACTACCATTGAAGTCCAGGCTGCTATTTTATTAAGCAATGGCAGCATTGTTAACCCCAATGATCAAGGCGGAGTTGTATTTAGAAATCTCCTAGCGGGACAATCTTATTATTTTGTTGTGAGACATAGGAATCATTTGGATGTTTTGTCGGCCACAGCCATAATAGCCAGTGAGAGTGTGGTGTATGATTTTACCATTGCTACAACACAGGCATATGGTATAGAACAACAAAAACAGTCGGGTGATGGCTATGCTTTGATGTATGCAGGGGACTACAATCAAGATGGTGTAATTCAAAACACTGATTTTGATTTGTGGAAGGAAGCACCTGCCATCAATCAAGTCTTTGCCAACACTGATGGCAACCTTGACGGACTGGTTCAACTGACTGATTATGACAGATGGTTTACCAACAAATCAAAATTGGGAATAAATGAGATAAGGTTTTAATGTATTCATTTCACTAACGTTAAAAATAAATTATTATATTGCATCCATAAAAATATACTAGCGTTTAAAATTTATTATTATATTGTATCAATGAACAAAGCTTTTTATTATCTAATTTATTTTATGATTTAATTTACTTAATTTTGTGTTTAATAATTAACAATTTATTGCGCCCATGGAAAATTTAAAAATCTCGCTCGTACTGCTGGCGGCATTTACATTTTTTGCCAGCTCCCTAACAATGAATGCACAATACGGGTCTGATCTTGAAGCGTATCAAGTTCTACTAGGAGAATACTATCCTGAAGGCCAATTTCCATTAACTATTTATTTCAAAAACAATGGTCCTGGCTCTGTCCAATCCATGAAAATTTCCTGGAGTATAAACGGAGGTCCAGTACAAGAAAGGGTTGTTGAGGAAATTGGAGCAGTTGCTTCAAGTTCCTACATTCAAAGCTTGACCATTGAGGATGGATTTACTATTGAAGGTTCCGCTACCAATCAGACACTTCAAGTTTGGATGTCTGAGCCAGATGGCGAAATCGATCCCAACTCTAACAACAACTATTTCACACACAACATTCAAAAGTTGGATGCTGCGTGTGAAAAAGTAATCTTACTCGAATCTCATATGGGAGTTGACAATAGTTTTGGTCCTGATGTAGAGTTACAATTGGATAGCTTGCTCAATGAGCATAGTGATAGAATCATTGTAGCTTCTCTACATACTTTTGATGATATGGAAATTGATCTTAATCACGAAATCATTGTCAGTCAATCTACTGGTTTTGATATGTATTACTCTGAAGGTTTGATTGATCGTTTCTTGTATCCAGCATCCTATATTGGCGAAAACAACAAACCCAATCAAGACAGAGAAGATTGGGACGAACTACTGGCATTGAGATGGAACAACTTTTACAGTCCTGTTCACCTCTCAACCAGCAACACTTACAACTACTCAACAAGAGAATTGGTTGTCGACATTGATGCTCAAATCTTGGCTAACTTGACAGGAGATTATCGCTTTAACTGCTACATATTGGAAGATCCTGTTACGGGTCCAGGTGTCGGTTTTGCTCAAATCAATCGTTACAGTTATGAGGGACCTGCTTCGGGTGGTCCTGACCATCCTTACTATCCCTATCCTTCTCTCATTGAAGGTTTTGAACACCGCAATGTAGTTAGAGATATGTTGGGAGGTGCTTGGGGGACTTCAGGTTCTTTGCCTTACTCTATGAATGCAGGACAAACCTATAGCCACCAATTTACTTACACTCTACCTGACCACATCGACCCAAATCAAGCCAAATTGGTTATTTTGATGCAAGAGTATGATGCCAATCAGTACTTGAGACCTATTCTCAATTCTGTTGCTTGTAACTTAAATACTTCTAATCAAAATGATTGGATTGATGGCAATTCGTCTCAACCTTTTGTGGCTAGTTTTAGTGGTAAGATTTACTTAGAAGGTGCCTACACTGGCAATGGTCAGATGGAAACATCGCTTACGGCTACAATGCCTTATTACCAACCATATAATGTTTATCCTTATTACTACTATGGTTCGGAGTCTTTGAGTTCGATTCCTTATAATATGGTTGACTGGGTATTGGTTGAGGCAAGAAGTGGAACACCAAACCTCAACAATAGAAATACGACTACTGTTGAAACACAGGCTGCTGTCTTGTTAAGTGATGGTAGCATTGTCAGTCCTAATGGACAATCGGCTGTTGCCTTCTACAATTTACAAGAAAATCAACAGTATCACTTTGCTGTCCGTCATAGAAACCACTTGGATGTCTTGACTGGTTCTTCTGTTGTTGCTTATTCAAACTTTTCATATGATTTTACAACTGATGTAAACAAGGCATTTGGTTCTGAGCAATTGAAGCCTTCTTATGATGGCAAGTATATGATGTTTGCTGGCGACTTCAATCAAGATGGAACCATTCAGGTAACCGACATTGATATGTGGAAAGCGGCTCCTGCAGCTCTTAATGTCTACAGTAATACTGATGGTAGTATGGACGGTAGTGTTCAGTTGAATGATTACGATATTTGGTTCCCTAACAAAGCAAAGTTGGGTACGGCCGAAATCAATTACTAGGAAATTCTATACTTATATACACTTATACTAGATTGGGTGCATGCTTCTTTTGGGGCTGCACCCTTTTTTTATTTAGGCTTTAAGTTGCAAACTTAAATCTACAAGTGAGGCGTAAGCGGGTGGATGCATGAAGCGACGAAGGACAAAGAGTTGCGATGTCTACGCCCG
>JAHDIA010000111.1:6136-12103 GCA_020631035.1 Chitinophagales bacterium
AAGCGGGTGGATGCATGAAGCGACGAAGGACAAAGAGTTGCGATGTCTACGCCCGATTGAGCCACCATACCATGTATGGGCGAAAGCGGGGACACACTTTGCAAACGAAGCCCCCAATGTTCCGTTCCAATCCATTTGTAGCAATCAATCAAATGACACCCATTTTACATCTTTCGAGTGAATAAATGACTTATTTACAATGTCTATTAATTGTATTGTACATTTGCGATCAAAACATACCTACTTATATTATGAACACAAAAAACTACCTCTTTTTACCCTTGCTTTTTGCCTTGTTCGGCTTCTTGCCTCTTGTGGCTCAGACCGATGCTGCAATCAGTGCCATCAATTCGCCTGAATCGGCCAATTTGTGTGTCACTCAAGTGATACCCGAATTTGTGTTGAGCAATGAAGGCGAGGGTGATTTTAACATTGTCAACTATGAATACTCCATTGGCGGAATGAGTTCGGTCGGTGTATGGTTTGGCAGTTTGCAAAGTGGCGAGTCAGAAGTCATTGTACTTGATCCTGTTTCTTTGCCCAATGGTTCGCATACTTTTACCGTGAGCATTCTACAAGTGAATGGGCAGCCCGACAGCAATCCTGACAATGATTCTCAAAGCGTAAGCTTTTCTATCAATGATGGTTTGACCATTTCGTTGGAATTGCTTACCGATGATTTTCCTCAAGAAACCTCTTTTGAAATCGCTGATGAATTTGGCAATATCATAGCCTTTGAAGAGAATTTTAATGAGCAGAATGAATTGTATGATTTTTCTTATTGTGTTTCACCTGGTTGTTACACTTTTACGATATTTGACACTTTTGGTGATGGGATTTGTTGCAGTGAAGGTCCAGGAAGTTACGAAATATTGGGTCCCGATGGAACAAGCCTAGCCCAAGGCGGACAATTTGAAAATATAGATGAAGCTCAGTTTTGTGTAGAGCCTTTGGTCTTGGAAGATTTGGATGCTGCCATCAGTTTTGTTTCCAATCCTGAACATCAAAGTGATTTTTGTGGTAGTAGCATTGAGCCTCGTTTTGTATTTAGAAACGATGGTTTGATGCCCATTACGGAAGCTACATTTGAGTATACCATTGATGGCAATGTTCAAGGTACATTTGATTGGACGGGTGCTTTGGTTACTTTGGATGCGGTTGAAATTAGCCTTCCTAGTATCGAAGTAGTTCCAGGTAATTCCTACAATTTGGCTATTAGCATTGTATCGGTCAATGGCACAATGGACGATGATGCCAACAACAATATTGGGTCTGCCGACTTTACGGTTATAGATGGAACGGGCTTTACCGTCTTTATCGAAACTCAAGGCGGGGGCGGTGGTCCTGGTGGGGGTGCCCCTCTTTTCTGGGAATTGTTTGACTCGCAGGGTAATTTGGTAAACGAAGCAGATGCAGAATTGGCTCCGAATTCTGATTATGCCTTTTCTTATTGCTTACCCAATGATTGCTTTACCCTCAATATATTTGATTTTGCTGGTCAGGGTCGTGCCGATTTTACCGTTGAGTCTAGCAATGGTACACTGCTTGCAGTAAGCGAAGACTTTGACGATTTTTATACGACTGAGTTTTGTAGTGATTTTGAACCAACAGCATTGGATGCAAACCTAGAAGCACTACTCTTCCCTACTCCTGATTTTATTCTTTGTGAATCTAATTTTACTCCTGTGGTAAGTCTCCAGAATCTTGGTTCGGAGGATTTGACAGAAGTTGTTCTTGCAATCAATGTTGCAGACAATACAGAAGAATTTACTTGGACGGGCAATTTGTCTTTGTTTGAAAGTACCGAAATCAATTTGGGCAATATTGAATTGGCAGATTTTGGGGAGTATGAGGTAAGCATTGAAGTTGTTTCTGTCAACGGAGCAGCAGATGGTGTGGCAGATAACAATGTGGTCAGTGGCAATATTGTGTATGTCGAAGGACAAGAAGTTACTGTAAATATAACCGTCCCTCCAACAAGTGAGGTAAGCTATGTGATTACTGATGAAAATGGTGAAGTACTTATAGAAAGTGAAACACTGACAGGTGATTTTGGTGGTGGACCTGGTGGTCCTGGTATTCCAGAGGAAGAAGAGTATGAGTTTACCCATTGTTTGCCTGCCGCTTGTTTTATTTTTGGTTTAAACGAATCTCAATTCATTGATTTGGGTTTTTCAACTGACTTTTCGGTTGTATTGAGTAGTGGGATTGTAGTAGTCGAAACCCAAGAGTTTGAAGAGACTTTTTCTCAACCATTTTGTACAGAAGGAGCCGATCTTCCTCCCTACGACATTAGTACGACCTTCTTCAATTCTCCAATGGCGGATCAAGTACTTTGTGGGAATACACTTGAACCAATCATTAATATCTTCAATACAGGTAGTGAAAGCATTGAGGAATTGGTATTGACTTATGGTATTGTAGGAGGCGAAAGCTTTGAATATACTTGGACAGGCGAATTGGCTAGCTCTCAATCTACGACCATTGCTTTGCCAAGTATCGAAGATTTGCCATTTGGTTCAGCAGAATTGGCGATTTTGTCAGTGGTATCTATCAATGGAGAGGAAGATGCCAACCAAGAAAACAATAGTACCAGTGTTGAATTTGAAGTAGTAGATGGTCAAGGCATTACAGTTGACTTGGCTGAATTTGCCATTGGTGTTGCTTTTCTATTGGAAGACGAAAACGGAAATGTTCAAGTTTTAGAAGACGATATTTTCCAATTTGAACCCAGTTCTTATGATTATTGTTTGGGCAATGGCTGCTACACTTTATCGGTCATTAGCGCAGATGGTGGCGGTCCTGGAGGCGGTGCGCCTGTAATGGGCCAATTGTCTTTTAGCAATGGCATTTTTATAGACGATATTGATGTCAATCCTGGTGACAGTCAAGACATCTCCTTTTGTGTAGGCGGTGCTGAATTGCCTCTTTACGATGTTTATGCTGTTGAGTTTACCTATCCAGTAGAAGATCAAATGGTTTGTGACAACAATCTTGTTCCACAAATAAACATTGTCAATACAGGAAGTGAAACCATTGAAGAATTGATCTTAGAATATAGCGTCAATGGCGGTTCGTCTGAAAGTTTGACTTGGACGGGTTCGCTTGCTTCTTTGGATGCGACAATCATTGAACTACCTAATTTGACATTTGGCTATGGTGATGTTGAGTTGGAAATTGTTTCGATTGTATCCATCAATGGCGAGGAGGATGCCAATCCTGACAACAATGGAGCAAGTGTTGATTTTGAATTGGTCAATGGTCAGCCTATTGTGGTTGAATTTACCAATGCAGCACAAGGCATCACCATTGAATTGGTTGATGAAAATGGTAGTGTTGAAACCTTGGAAGAATTCTTGCTTTCTTTTGAGCCTATTGACTTAGACTATTGTATTGGTGCAGGTTGTTATACTTTGGTGCTTACTAGAGGCGGGGGCGGCGGTCCTGGCGGGGGTGGTCCTGCTCAAGGAAATGTCGTTTTGGCAGATGGTTCTAGCTTTGACTTTACGCTTCCTCCCAACCAATCTGAAGCCATTGATTTTTGTATAGAGAGTGGCAACAGTGCTCCACTTCCTCAATTTAGTGTAGATGCAGCGGAGGGCTGTGATGAACTAAATGTTCAATTTACGGATATGAGTACAGAGTCTCCAACGGCTTGGATTTGGACTTTTGAGGGCGGTACACCTGAAAACAGCAATGAACAAAATCCAAGTGTATTTTATGAAGCTCCTGGGACTTATGGAGTTACCTTGGTGGTGGAAAACGAATTTGGTACAAATGAAGTCACTTTGGATGCTGTCGTAAGTGTTTACGAAGTTCCTGAATTCTCACTTTTGGTCGAAAATGAATCCGATTCGACTGCAAACATCAGTGTGTTGTACGATGCCATTCCCGAAGATCCAAGTTTTGAGTGGAGCAATGGTTCTACAGAACAAAGCATTACTGTCAATGAAGCAGGCACTTATGTTTTGACCATTACGGATGGCAATGGCTGTGCGACGACTGATTCGACGACTGTCTCATTTGATATGACGGGCTTGTATGATTTGTCTAATCACATTGCTGTATATCCCAATCCGACCACTGAGCGTTTGATTGTTGAATTGAACGATTGGAACGACAATCTTGAGGCTCTCTTGATGGACAAAACGGGTAGAACGGTACAGGTGTTTGCCTTAGACAGTGGCACCAATTATCTTGATTTGTCTGGTGACTTGGCGAGTGGGACTTACTTTTTGAGTGTTGTGGCGGATGGTGTGTTTTGGAGTGAGCGTGTGGTGGTGGTGCGCTAATTGTTTGACTGAATCATATTTTGAATAAATGAAAAACCGAACTCCTCAAGTATTGATTTACTTGGGGAGTTTTTTTATTCTGTTAAGTTCTCAATATCGTTAATCCATTGTTTCAACTCTAAGTGGGTCATATTTGCGGATTGCCTTAACAATTTGGCAGAGAATTTTCTTAGAGCATTGTTAAACCATTTTTCATTTTTCTTCTTGGTTTCGGCTTTTACTACTTCAAGCCATTGTTCTGCTAGATAATCTTGCCAATCTTCTAAAAGTTTTAATTTGTTTTCGTTGGCAATCGAGTCTACTTGAAAAATCAATTCTTTTTCTTTGACCACTCTATTTTTTTGATTCCAACGACTCAAGGTATTGAATGCAATTTGTGGTCTTGGGCTTCTATCAGGAAATGGTAATTTTTCTGTGATGCTATTGATATATTGCCCTGTTGTAACTTCAATTGACTCTTTTGCTCTCTTGATAAATACAACCCATTCATTTGGAGCTACTTGCTGAACACTAGAGCCAGGTATCGCATTTTGTTTGGTAGATTTAATCTCTAAAGATTCATATTGTGTAAGTGCATATCCCTCTACTTTCAAAAGCAGATCTGGATTGGTATAAACAGACCTTTTAGATTTTGCTATGTCAGATTTTAATTGTGGGTCAAGTTCTTCTGGTAACAATACCTCACTTATCTCAAATGAATAAAAATTGGATAGTTTGACTGTTATGCGGGCTTCATTCTCAATTAGTACTATTTTTTCTAATGTACAATTTTGGATGGTGTTGTTCTCTTGAATGATTTGTTTTAGAAAACGCTTAATGTATTCGTCTGTATTGGACTCCTCTGATTGAAACTTTATGTTTAACAATTCTTCTTTTTGAGCATTGAGTATTTTTTCTAACTCATAAAAGTAAACAATCCAAAAGCATTGTAGCCTAGCCTCATTTGAAAGTTTGGTAATTGCCATATCTAGTGCTTTCTGTCTTCCTTCTCAAAATAAAAATCCCAATTAGCCTCTATTTTCTTAGCGATATGATACGCCAACAAAGGCGGTACAGCATTGCCTACTAATTTGTAAGCTTGTGAAGGACTTAATTTAAATTTCTTTCCTTTCCCCTGAGCAGGGATAACAAAATTAAAATCATCTGGAAAGGTTTGAATTCTAGCACATTCCCTCAAAGTTAAACGTCTTTCTATTTTACCACTTTCCAACTCCTCTTTGTACTTCCCTCCATTGGCTACCGAAAGCCTACGAAACTCTATATTACCATGGTGTTCCGCTCTAATGGTTGGCGCAAGTCCACTTAAACTAACTTCTTTTTGTCCTTGACAATGCGCCCCCATAAATTTTGCCTTTGAATAATATTGCTGTGAGTAATCATTGCTTTCAAATGGTTCTAACAAATCTTGTAATACATCTACGGTCTTTGTATGCTGAATTAATTCCTGTTCATATTCTGAATAATGCATCTCACCATTTATTCTATGAGTAGCGATCGGATAAGGGCTTGCTTTTTGAGACACCTCTTTACTACTCAATACCTTTAATGCTTCCTTTGTGAGTGCAGCCTTTTTTAATCCTATAAAAAATATTCTTTCACGTGATTGCGGAACTCCATAATTTGCTGCGTGTAGTACCTGAGGATTCAACACCAAATATCCATCCCCTCCAATCTC
>JAHDIA010000112.1 GCA_020631035.1 Chitinophagales bacterium
TTCTTGAATGCCTTCGAGTTTGTCTACTACTTTTTGGGCAAGTGTGATGGCAAATTGCATTTTTTTGTTTTCATCCTCTTCTAATTCATTGTAAAACTTGCTTTTATTGGTAAAACATTCCAATCCTTCCAAATGTCCACGATTGCCATTTACATTAAAAATTGAGCAACCTACAATACACAATTTGCTCACATTTTTGCCTATAAAATCAAGTGCATATTCTGTTATCTTTTTATCTGAATGAAAGGCTGCCGATTCCAGTATCAAAATGAGATTTGCCGATTGTAGCTTTTGTTCAATTGCCTTGTTTGTTTCGCTACCAGGAGCGACCTCATCAAATAGTTGTAAGCTAAAGCGGTATTGTTTGCTGTTCATGCGCAAATGTTCTTGTAGCTTATCCATCAAACAGACTGCCTTGTCTTTTTCTTTTTTGGCATAACAGACCACCATTTTTACATCTCGACTTCTTGCCTTGTTTTGGATTTTGCTGTCGGGTTGGTCGCCCACTTCCTTGCTCATAGCTTCCAAGACTTGGGCGGTTTTGAGGTCGTCGCCTTCTAGCCAGAGGGAGCGTTGGGCAAGTTCTTTGCTTTTATAGCTGTCTTTGACCAATTTTAAATTGATGCCCAAACTGTCCGCCTTTTTTTCAATGTCCTTAGCGGTCTTGGAGAGGGTGTTGAGAGATTTGGCGGTATCGCTATCGTCCTCAAAGGCTTCTTGGATGACTTTTAGGAGGTTGGCATTGCCTTGTTCGTCCAACAATCCTACAATGATTTCCAAGCGGCGGGCGTTGACGGATTTGCCGTATTTGGGGTGTGTAAGGAATTTGTCGAGGGCGGCTTTTGCGGCTTTGGGGTGGAGTTTTTTTGTTGGCATTTTTTTAGTTGTGAGTTGTGAGCTTTTCTCTGTTCTTTGTCTTGATACAAAGAACCAAAAATCAAGACTGTATGCCAATCTTTACGCTTTTCCTGCATCAAATTACTAAAATGCCTAAACTCACCTCCTGCGTCGGCTCAGACAATAGGCATTTCTTAACGCAATTTGATTTGTAAAAGCTAATTGGCATAAGGTCGGTCCTTTTAATTAATCTTTTTTCTATCTCAATTGGCAAAAAACAGCAAACTATAGATTCATTTTAACCTGATATTTATCCAATTTGATGTATACTTTTTGTAAAAGGTCTTGGACAAAGCGGTCTTTGTGGTGACCTCTGGTTTCATTATAGAATTTGGGGGCTTTGCCTGGCTTGGATTGATAGCGGTAGATTTGGGTTTGTTCAAGTCCGAGTAGGTCGCCAAATGGGAAGCTAGCCAAGCCAATGGGAATGATGGCTTTGTGGATGGTGATTTTGCTTTTTTCATTTTCTCTATTGGATTCTTGGGTGATAAAGTGGGGCAATTCTTTGTCCCGAATGTATGGGCGATTGAAAAAACTTGGAGACAGTAAGAGCAAACCAAAATCGCATTCGGTGATGGCGGTTTGGATTTGTTCGTTCCAGTCTTCACCTATGGTGAGCTTTCGGTCTATCCACTGGGTAAATGTATAGTGCTTGGATAGGTAGGCGTTTTCTTGGAATGTTTCTAGGAATTCCAAGGCTAGTTTTTCATTTTTATGGGCGTAGCTGACGAAGTATTTGAGGGGTATTTTGTGCATAATGTGTTGTTTTTGCTGGTTATTTGAATGTTTATACACAAAATTAAATCAAATATTTCATACTTGCAAGTGTTTTATTTCATTATTTTCATTATTATTTCACTATTGTTATTTTAAATAAAAATGTCCTCTCCGACATGGCACCCAAACTTGCTCGCCTACGCCCAATGGGAACGGTACCTGCTGCCGAGACACGCCTATGAAGTAAGGAGTAGTGACGGCTGACCTTAGGAAGACTAGCTGCGACTATACTGAATGGTGTGGGGAGGGAGCAAGTATAAGTGGACAGTGGGGAGTCGCCCTCCCACGAAGGTAGAGGCGTTCCGTACAAGAAAAGGATAGGATTGTTGATTTCATTTTGTAACTTCCAATGGCTCTCACCTCCACGATAGGATTCGCCCTCCGTCGCTTGGGGATGCTCAATAGATTTGAGCATGACGGCGGTTACGGCTGGGTGGTTTTATTTGATTTCATCAAAATGATGTACAATTCGTTCTCCATTTTCGTCTTGCCCAACAAAACGCAAATATTCCCAGGCGTTTTCGCTTTGTGACAATAGTTTGCCTTCTCGAATGCTGGCATGGCCTTCGTTTGGGAGGTGGTAATAGGTGGTGATGGCTTTGCCTGTTTGCAAATTCCAAAGAATGGAACTGCCGTCGCTTGACCAAGACAAGGCGCGCCATTGGTCTGATAGAATGAGGCATTTTTCTACAGAATCGATGTGTCCTTTGAGTCGGTGTATGGAGGTGCCGCTTTTTAAATCCCATAGGATGAGTGTGTTGTCATCGGAACAGGACAAGGCTCGTAGTCCGTCTGCTAAGAATGCACAATAATGGACTTCGCCTAGGTGTCCTTCGAGTTCGTGTATGGCTTCGCCTTTTTCTAAATCCCATAGAATTAAGTTGTGGTCCTTGGAACAGGAGAGGGCTTGGGTTTCGTCGGGAGAAACGCTAAAATACGCTACCTCTTCCATATGTCCTTTCATATGTTTTATTGCTTTCTTTTTTTCTAAATCCCATAGGACCAAGCCGCCGTCATCGGCACAAGATAGAAGTTGTGATTCGTTGGCTAAGAGGGTGCAATGATTGATGTACATATAGCTTTCGTTTTCGTACCTTTTCTTCCAGTCTTCTATTTCTATCTTCCATTCGATTAATATGCCATCTTTGGAACAGGATAAGGCTTGTTTTCTTTCTACTGCAATGGAACATTGAAGGACGCTGCTGGTATGTTCTTTGAGGTGTTTGATGGCTTCACCACTGGCTAAATCCCATACAATCATTGTTCCATCGTCGGAGCTGGAGATGACTTGTTGTCCATCTTCTAAAAGGCTAAAATGATTGACGGCTTGGGTGTGTCCTTCTAAGGTGTGAATTGCCTTAGCGGTTTGTAAATTCCATAGGATTAAATTGCCATCGTCGGAGCAAGACAAGGCTTGTTGTTCATTGGGCAACATCATACATTGATTGATGCTTTGGCTATGCCCTTGTAGGTGATGGATGGCTTCGCCTTTTTCTAAGTCCCATAGAATTAAATTGCCATCCTTGGAGCAAGACAAGGCTTGAATTCCATTTGTAGCAACTGAACATTTTAAAACGGGACTCTTATGTCCATTCAGTGTTTTGATGGCTTTGCCACTTGTCAAATCCCATAAGATGAGGCTGCCATCGTAGGAACAAGATAAGACTTGGGTTTCGTCTGCTACGGCTTCACAATAGCGAACAAAATTGGTATGTCCTTGCATTGTATGGATAAGCTCACCTTTCTCCAAATCCCATAGAATCAAACTGCCATCATCGGAACAAGACAAAGCACGTTTCTCATCTGATAGGAAGGTACAATAATGGACTGCGCTTTGGTGTCCCTTCATAATTTGAATCAAGTTTGCATGAAACAAATTCCAATAAATGACAGTCCCATCTTCTGAGCAGGACAAACCATAACTTCCGCCTGCTGTGACATCGCAATGATAGACGTGTTTGGTGTGTCCTCTCAAATGTTGTCCGCCGCCATCGTTTACACTCCACAAAAATGTTCGTCCATCATTGTAGCAAAGCATTGCATGCAAACCACCTGGGCGCATATTGGTAAAGTCAAACAATACGCAATGATTGATACAGTGCTCTTCTTTCAATGCTTGTACTCCCTCTCCACTTTCCAAATCCCATAAATTGAAGTAAAAACTTGAATAGGTCAGTACTTTTTGTTCTCCTGAAAAAACAATGTAGTCTCTCGTTGAGCTGCGCTCTCCCTTCATTGTATGAATGGCTTCTCCACTTTCCAAATCCCATAAGATTAAATTCTTATAACCCGCACAAGACAAAGCACGTTTGCCGTCGGACAAGACTGTACAATGTTCAACATGATTGGAATGTCCTATGAGTGTTTGTATTTTTTCGCCACTTTCCAAATCCCATACAATTAGACTACGATCATCGGAACAGGATAAGGCACGCTTTCCATCTGCAAAGACAGTACAGCGATTGATGTCCTTTTTGTGTCCTTTGAGTTTGTGGATGAGTTGACCACTTTCTAGATTCCATAAGAATAAATTGCCATCGTCAGAGCAAGACAAAAATTTTGATTCATCTGCTAGGAGCGTACAATGGTATACACAATCATTTTCTTTGCTAAAATGATGTATTTGTTCCCCATTTTCTACATCCCACAAGATCAAGCTTTCATCATTGGCACAGGACAAAATTTGCGCTCCACCCGCCAACACATTTGCATAGCGTGCCCAAAATGTATGCCCTTTTAGGCTTTTGATTTTTTGACCACTTTCTAAATCCCATAAGATTAAGCGGTTATCATCGGAGCAAGATACTGCCCGTTTGCCATCTGGAAAGACGGCGCAATGCTGTATGGTACGAGAGTGTTCGTCCATTGTATGAATGGCTTCCCCGCTTGTCAAATCCCACAAAATCAATTCGGTTGAACAAGACAAAGCTTGCAACTCTCCTGACAAAACAGTACAATATAATACAGAATAATCATGCCCTTTTAATCTGTGTATGATCTCGCCACTTTCTACATTCCATAGAATTAGTGTATTATCATTAGAACAAGACAAGACTCGAATGCCATCTGACAAGACGGTACAAGAGGTCACAGCTTCCTTATGTCCCTTTAAATGTTTGATGACTTCCCCTTTTTCCAAATCCCACAAAATAAAATTGGAAGCATCTTCGTCATCATCAGAGCAAGACAAAGCTCGTTTACCATCTGCTAGGATGCTACAGTAATTTACAGATTTAGAATGCCCTTTTAAATGACGGATTAATTCTCCGCTTTCCAAATTCCATAAAATCAAATGATTCTCCTTGCCCTCCGAACAAGACAAAGCCCACAATCCATCGGGTGAAATGGCACAATGATTGACTCGTTCTGTATGTCCCTTGAGCTGATGAATGGGCGTTTGGCTTTTCCAATCCCATATTGTCAAATGACCATTTGTCAAAGAAGAAATGGCTCTCCATTCATCTATTTTAAACATCCCACAAAATCCCCAGTTTTGATCTGTACTCAACTGAATAAGTCCTTCTCCACTTTGCAAATCCCAGACAATAAAACGACCATCATTTGAATAGGTAATGGCTTGTTTTTCCTCATTCAATATTATACATTCGTCTATTCCGTGTAAATGCCCTTGTATCACTTGACAGCTTAGGCTTGACTCTTCTAAGTCAGGATTTTTGTCAAGCAAAAGTGGGAACTTTTTGGGCGCATCGGTTAAGGCATTCCACTTGGATTTGGAAATGCTGGTAAAGTGCCAATCAGCCTCTTTAATTTGTATGTCTTTTGCCACTATATTGCGCATCTTTCCACTAACAAAGCTGTAACTCCAATCGCTATGATTCAAAGAGACGTTTTGAAGCTTTACTTTGTAAAGTTGGCTATGGCTAAAATTGCTGTGGTCCCAATTGATATATTGGGCGGTAAGTTCTGTCACGACTGCCTTTTCCCATTGACTATGGCTAAGGTCTAGCGGGCGACGGGCGGTTCCTTCCAAATTCAATGTATCTATACGCAATCCTGAGAGATTGAATGGCTGGGGTTTGCCCAAACGTTTTCTACTGGATTGATCCTTGAGGTACAAATCAAACATGAGGGAGCGACAAAGCTCACCTGTTTCGTGCATAGATACTTTAAAATTTTCTTGAAGTAGTGTCAATTCTCCCGCTTCTTTTTGGCTTAGCAAGTCCATTACAAATTGGAAGGTTTCTGTATTGACTTTTTTTAATGCTAGAGCAGCAAAATCACCTTTTTCTAGTTTTTTGAGAATGTATTGTGCCAAGAAATACTCTTGTAAAGAGGTATGCGAAAACCCAAAATCCTTGTTCTTGCTACGAATCAATAAAGTCGCATTTTGCAAATCTTTGTAGAGGGTTTCTTCGGGAGTTTGCATATAAATCTTTCGCATTGCTGCTGTCCCATTGCTCATATACTCACTCAAAAAGACCGAAAGCTTGTCAAAGGCAAGACGCTTTTGTGCCCCCTTCCACAAAAAGGCAGCAAGCTCCACCAAAATATCCAGTTTGATGCCAATGGGAATCTTATGTTTTTCCTTGTCTCTTTCCAAACTTTTGGCAACCATTCGTTCATATACACTGGCAGTGGTAATGGTTTTCCTTTGCAATACCATACTCTCCAAATCGTCTATGATTTCACTTAGAAAATCCAAGAGGACAGGCCGTTGAGACAGTTCAGCTAAATTGTGAATGGCTTGAAGATTTTGGTATATCTTTTCTGCTTCTTGTTCTAGTACTGCTTGGGAAGTTCCTGCTTCTTTTTTGCTTCGCAGCATTTCTTTCAAATACTCTTTTACCTGCTCAGTGCTAAAAGGCGATAAGACCGCACAGGTATAATCTTCTTGTAAATCAATGTGTGCCTGTCCTTGTCTTTGAAAAAAGGAGCTTTGTTCGGCTAGGGTTTTAAAATAGTCGGTTCGACAAGTCAGCAGCATTTTGTATTGGGGTTTGTCTGCTTCTTGCTTGCCCAATTTAAATTGAAAGTCGGGAATCAGTTTAAATATTTCTCCTACAAAATACTGTTCCAATTGTAGGTCTTTGAGGTGGGTCATCACTTCATCCAATCCATCAAAAATCAAGAGGCAATTTTGAGTCTTCCAAATCTCCTGAATGTCTTGGGCTGTCAATGCTTGTTCTTCAGTTATGGCAGCTCTTGACCGTCTTTTGAGTATCACTTCTATGATTTCCCAGATGTTCATATCTCTTTTGTCCAACAACATTTGGGTATCAAAATCCCGTAAATCGAAATACAAGGGTAAATATTGGCTAGACTCTTGGGCGTTTTGGTAGGCTTGGATTTGCTGTTTGGCAAAGGTCTTAGAGGTAAAGGTTTTGCCCATTCCATATTGTCCCAATAAAGCAAAAAGTGGCTTGCGTTCTTCTTGTAACCACTCAAACAATAATTCGAGCACTGCTTTGCCTCCACTAAAACTCACGCATCTGTCTTCCTTTAAGCTGGCAAGATTTTTTCGTACGGCTCTGTTTTCGACATAGTATTTTTCTTCGGGATGAATGTCTTTTTCCAATCGTTGAACTCGTTTTCCCAAGCGAATCTCTTCGTCTTGTTCGACTTGGTTTTGAATGGTGCTATTGGGTTGTGCTACAGCCGCCAATTGTTCCTCCAACACCTTATTGGTTTTGGTGTCATTTTGCTTCGTTTTTTTAATAGACATTGGTGTAAGTATTGAATTGGTTTTGAGGTATAACTTCCCAGCACACCCCACTTGAAAAGTTCAGAAGAATCAATGCACTTATTAGTACACTGATATTATCTAAATGGTTCAGATAGGACAATAAAGTTGACACCTTTTAAATTTTACTAAGTAAGATGATTTTTTATACTTTTAAAGATGTCAACTTTGAAAGAGTGGGACGGAATGTTGGGGTTCCTTGTAGGTTCGGGTGTCCCCGCTCTCCGCCATACATGGTATGTGCGTCCATCGGGCGTAGGTGGCATGTTGGGTGCTGCGTCGCCCTCTACCTCAAACGTCATTCGTGAATTTTCTCTACGGGTTTTTCTTTAATAAATGTTCGGCTCTACCTTTTTTGAAGAAGCGTTTCTTTTGTTCTTTGCCTTGGCGAATTTTCTTTTGCTCTTCTTCGGGTAGGTGAATGATGTCTTGGCATTGGGTAGAACAACAAGTATCGTACTTGCTGCCACAATTGTCGCATTGGATAAAGAGCAAATTACAACCGACATTGGCACAATTGACATGTGTGTCACACTTTTCACCACATTGATGACAATGACTGATGATTTCATCTGAGATGCGTTCACCCAAGCGGTCATCGAAAACGAAGTTTTTGCCTCTGAACTTGCTTTCTAGTCCTTGTGATTTTACCTGACGGGCATATTCGATGATGCCGCCATCGAGTTGATAGACATTTTCGTAGCCTTTGTGTTTGAGCCAGGCACTTGCTTTTTCACAACGAATGCCTCCTGTACAGTACATCACAATGTTTTTGTCTTCTTTGCCTTCTAGCATATCTGCAACTATGGGCAGTTCGTCTCTAAAAGAATCTACATCGGGTAAGATGGCTCCTTCAAAATGACCAACTTCACTTTCGTAGTGATTGCGCATATCTATCAATATGGTATTGGGATCTTCTGTTAGGCGGTTAAAACCTTGGGCATCGAGGTGGACACCTGAATTGGTGACATCGAAAGTGCTGTCGTCTAGTCCGTCGGCAACGATTTTGTCTTTGACTTTGATTTTTAGTTTGTAGAAGGATTTGCCATCGTCCTCAATGGCGATGTTGAGGCGGATGTTTTCTAGGAAGATGATTTCGCTCATCTTTTCTCTAAAAGCTTCAAAATTATCTTTGGGGACAGAGATTTGCCCATTGACGCCCTCTTTGGCAACGTAGATGCGTCCCATTACCCCTACTTGGTCTAATAGAATATAGAAGTGGTCACGAAACAGTTCGGGATTACCGATTTTGGCATATTTGTAGAAGGAGAGGGTCACTCGTTCTTCGGCACTATTTCGGATTTGTTCCCTTAAAACTTTTCGGTCTATTTTGTTGTAGAGTTTCATCTTTATCTAAGTTATTCAATACAAAATTAATACAAAGTGTGTAAATTGATTGTTCCCTGAAACAAGAAATCATTTTTTTTGAAAAAAATTTTTGAAAAAATTTGGAAGTTTTTTGAGAAGGGTTGTATATTTGCACTCCAATAATTGGAACAGACCTATAGTGTAATGGTAGCACTCCGGTTTTTGGTACCGTCAGTCTAGGTTCGAGTCCTGGTAGGTCTACAAAAAGCTGTTACAAATTTGTGGCGGCTTTTTTTGTTTTTTACACCTTTTTTGTTCCCCAAACCCCTTTCCTATCTTATTTGGAATTTAAGTTTATCAACTTATGTTGTGTAGATTGAATACAGACTTTTCCAAATGAAAATATCAAAATCTCTTACTTTAATAGTTGCAATCATTGGATTGTTGATTTGTAGTGTTGCTTTAATACTTCTTAGTATTTTGGTTTATAGAAATTTTTTCTCTACATCTTATGAGCAACCAAGCCCCCCAGTCGCCATTCTTAAAATAAGTGGTCAAGATTGGGAATTGCCTTCGGAGTTCAAGCAATACAACAACGATTGTTGGGAAAAAAAACAAGATAGCTTGTTTTTTAACAATAGAAGTAGGCATAAACAGTCTGTAAGCTTATATACAGCTGAGTTGGCTAGTGAACACAAAAAAAGAGGTTTTGTTACTACCAAGGTAAAAACCTTTGGTCAATTTGATTTGCTTGAAGATGATGCTATGTTTGGTTTTCAGTTGGGCGAAAAAGATGCACCTGATTCAGAAAAACTGTTTTTGGGTGTCAATGGAAAAGGCGAAGTGCTTGTATTGGATGGCAACTTTAAAAAATTGCGAAACGAGCAAATTACAAAAGGGAAGCCACTAAATGGAAATTGCTGCGAGACAACAGAACTCTACTTTTATTATGCCAAACATGCTAATTATTGGCAGTTGTTTTTTGGGGCAAACAATAAAGAAGTGGAGAGCTATGCGGCTGTAAACTATATTCCATATAAGAAATTAGATGATCCAAACAAGGAATTGTCTTTGGTGGTTTACAATCCTTCTAGAGAGGGAGAGATATGGTTCAAGGATTGGTACATTCTGAATGATTGGACACCAAATGGTGCCTTCCATTGGGATTATAGTTGGAGATAGTCAAATCCAACGATTGGACACCTAATGATTGATGATTAGAAAAAGAAGCGACAGGGCAACAAACATGCCCAATACGCCCGATAGGAGCAATATACCTTGTATGGCGGATAGCGGGGAGACACTTTCAAACGAAGCCTTCAGCATTCCGTACAAATGATTCTTACCTATACTTTTAGTTATATTCCTACACAGTTTTGTTAAATATTGTCGAAAGCACGAAATTAATGTGTCAAAAGTGGTTACTTTTGATGGGGTATGTATGTCTTAAAATTGACTATGAAGGAAAACGCTAAGGATTGTTAAATCCCCTTTTTGACTTAAACACTTAGGAACTTTAATGGTCTCATTAGCCAAACAATGTAAATTTATCTATGAAGAAAATTCTTGTATTATTGTTGCTGTTTTGTGCTGCCAATGTGAGCAGTTTTGCTCAGGACGCTGTTGAGGGTGAAGTGGAAGATTCTAGTATTTCAGAGTCTTATACTTTAAAAAAACAAATGGATTGGGGCTCTTTGGTGCATAGCTTTGGCAATATTAAGACGTATGAGAAGGTGGAACATACCTTTAAGTTTACGAATGTGAGTACAGCTCCTATTGTGATTTTGGACGTAAAGGTGGAATGTGGTTGTACAGCTCCTGAATGGACACAAGAACCTGTTATGCCTGGAGAAGATGGGGAGATTTTGATTAAGTTCAATTCTTGGAAAACAGGCGTATTTACCAAGCCTATTAAGGTGTATACGAATGCGGAGAATTATCCTACCAAGCTGTTCATTACTGCTATAGTTGAGGATGGTGAATTGTTTGAAGGCGAGGAAGCTGAAACAGCTCCAAAAGAGGAAATCCAGAAGGAACCGAAAGAGGAAAGAAGCGAAAATTAAACAAGACAATTATTATACACGCAATATAATTATTAAACACACGGTATTAATTAAATCAGAGCTGTCTTTGACATATGTTGAAGACGGCTTTTTTTTGTGTATTTTTGGGAACATATTTTTTAGTCGAATTAATTATTTAAAAGTTACTATGATTGAAGGAAAGGACATTAAAAAGACTTATGGTGAGCTTCAAGTGTTGAAAGGCGTTGATGTTTCGATTGAGCAAGGAGAAGTGGTTTCGATTGTCGGAGCTTCGGGTGCTGGTAAGAGTACACTCCTACATATTTTGGGAACGCTGGATAAGGCGGATTCGGGCAAATTGTTTATTGCGGGGCATCGGATTGAGACTTTGTCGGCTAAGGAATTGGCGCAGTTTCGGAATCAAAATGTGGGTTTTGTGTTTCAGTTTCATCATTTGCTTCCTGAATTTACGGCCTTGGAAAATATTTGTATTCCTGCTTATATTGCCAAAAAGGGTGTGGGGGATACAGAAAAACGAGCGATGGAATTACTGGATTTGTTGGGGCTAAAGGCAAGGGCGTCCCACAAACCTGCTGAATTATCGGGTGGTGAGCAACAGCGAATTGCGGTGGCGCGTGCCTTGATTAATCGGCCTGCGGTGATTTTGGCGGATGAGCCTTCGGGTAATTTGGATTCGGTTTCTGCCAAGAATTTGCATCAATTGTTTTTTGATTTGCGGTCCGAATTGCAGCAAACGTTTGTGATTGTTACGCACAATGAGGAACTGGCAGATATGGCGGATCGTAAATTGGTGATGCGGGATGGGGTGATGGTGTAATTCCCATCACAAATACATCCCATCAATCACATCGGCATATTTCTTTTCGACCACTCCACGGCGCAATTTCAATGTGGGGGTGATTTCGGCATCGGAACCATCGGATTTGACGGAATCCCATTGATCCATTACAATGATGAATTTTTTGATTTGCTCCCAATGACCCAATTGGGCATTGACTGTTTTCAAATGTTCTTCAAACAATCCACGGACTTCTTCCTTGGTTCTGATTTGTTCCAAGGGCAATTCTCCAAAACCTTTGTCTTCTAACCATTTGGCAAAGGCGGGCATTTCGGGTACGATGAGTGCCGACGGGAATTTGCGTCCTTCGGCAACCACCATTGCATGTTCTACATAAGGCGATAGTTTGATTTTGTTTTCGATGGCATTGGGGGCAATGTATTTTCCACCCGATGTTTTCATCAGTTGTTTTTTCCGCCCTGTGATTTTGAGGCATTGTTTGCCTGTTTTTTCATTGGTGACAAATTTGCCTA
>JAHDIA010000837.1 GCA_020631035.1 Chitinophagales bacterium
TTTACTTTATAGTGTGATTTTAGATTGAATTGACTCAGTACCTTGTCAATTTTATCAGCCGACCAACTGAAATGTTTTCCCATATAGTCTCCCACCAAAATGAGCTTAAAACGATCTAAGAAAGGCCGCTTTACAGCCTTCCTACAAACTGTAATTTTCCCATCATTGTCTGTATTGATTTTTTGAATGATTCGCGCCATCTTCTTCATATCCCAAATTTCATCTTTGGTCGCATTAGAAGGCGGAACAACTCTCACCCAAAAACGAAGCATTTCTCCTTGGTTCAAAGTAAACGCAGGGACAACAAAGGCCCCTACCCTAAAACTCTTTTGATAAAGCAATGACATTTAATGCCTAACTTTCTGTACCTGCATACTCCGCCATAAACCCAAACTAAACCAGATCACAAACAACAAAAAGCCAACGCTCGAACCCACCAACATCGTTAAGAACCAATCGAGGTAACAGTAGTAGTACAGAGTATTGAGGCACAGTAAAGCCATCAACAACTTACCATATTCGGCAACGAATATCCACTTCTTGCTTTCGAGTATCGCCCCGCTAATGGTAATGGACAATATCATCAATGCGGCAAGGATTATTTGGAAAAAGAGGGTCAACTCCTCAAAATGGTACATATAGGCAAGTAGACCACAAGCAATGAGGGCAAATTGGGCAGTGACATAAATACGCATCGTTTTATTGTCTTGGTTGTACTTGGCTTGACTTGTATCAACGGCTGGTGGGGCTTGGTAACCACCTAGTTCCTCGGGCAACCAACCTGGTCGAGCCAAGATGAGGCGAAGTTTGTCTTTCCAACTCGACATTTTGGCCGCTGCTTGCCACATCTCTACATAGTAGTGGAAATTCGCCCAAGTCGGATTCCAACTTTTGATTTGAGTTGTAATGCCATAATTCGGTCTTTCTTCTTCTTCTTTAAAGGTGCCCAATAGTCTGTCAAAAATAATAAAAACAGCTCCATAGTTTTTATCAATGTATTTGGGGTCACGGGCGTGGTGGACTCGGTGGTGTGATGGGGTATTAAATATAAACTCAAACCAACGAGGCATCCGTTCAATGGCTTCGGTATGAATCCAAAATTGATAGAGTGTGGCAAAACCCGCCGCTCCTACAAAGGTCAATGGATCAAATCCCAGCAAGGGAAGCGGAAGAAATATAAATGCAGCTAATAAATTATGAAACCAACTTTGACGCAAGGCAACTCCCAAATTAAAATCTTCGCTTTGGTGGTGGACAACATGTGCTCCCCAAAATATATTTACTTCGTGTCCCCAACGGTGCGCCCAGTAATACAAAAAGTCGTGAACAATGAGACACAAGATAAATGACCACCACGTTCGGGGTATTTCAAATAGCCCCCAATTTTGTCCAACCCAAATCAACGAGCCAATCAACAAGCCTTTGAATAATAGACTAAATATCTGACTGCCTACACCTAGGTTAAGGTTGGTAATGGTATCATTAAAGCGGTAATATTTTTTTCCTTTCCATTTGCCATACAAATACTCAATACCCATAAAAACCAAAAAGAGGGGAATCGCCAAAAGCATATACATTGGATTCATAGCAACACGTTTTAAATACAATAATAACTCTATGTACAAAATAGACGTAGACTATTTTTAAAAAGTTGCGAGGGACAACAAATATTTTTTATTATCTTTTTCATCTAGAACCAAAAACACAAAAATGTTTATGATACAAATGCCACACCTACAAATAAACAAGCATTAAAAAAGCGCAGGATGAGCGGATGGATAAAACGCTTGTACGAAGGACTAAACATGCGTTGGCTAACCAGATCAAGCGCAGCCACGGAGTCAAGGACGTTGCACAAAAATAATGGAAGATTGAAAATTTAAGATTCCTTAACGATTCCTG
>JAHDIA010000113.1 GCA_020631035.1 Chitinophagales bacterium
TTTAGGACTAAACATTTGAGTCTGTCGACGCCCTGTGAGGAGTAATAGCGGATAGCAGGGAGTCGCCATCGTCCGAAGCTCCCAACGTTCCATACAAATAAAAAAGCCGAGGAAAAATATTTTTCCTCGGCTTTGACACTCTTTGCTTGGTTTAGCCTTTTTTGATGGCTATGGCACCTTTTACATAATTGATGAACCAATTTTGTTCTACATCAAAATAAACACGTTGGTAGTATTCGTGCGAGTATTTCATTCTACAATCAATTTCGGCATTTGCTCCGTCTCCTGGTGTAGTAACACATTTATTTGAAGCATACCAATCGTATTCAAATGTTGCCATACTTAAGCCTGTAACCGTTACGTGATTAAGCTGCCAAATATCTACATCATTGTAAAAATAGTCGTTGATGTCGTTTTTGTGAATGTCTTTGATCAAAGTACGGTTTCCTCCTGCTGAAGGATTTCCATCCATCCAATATTCTAATTTGTAAGAATATTCTGATCTTTTGCTTCCGTCATATCTGTGGGCAATTTTGTAGCGGTCAATTACTTGCATCGTAGAAGAGTTGGCTCCCTTCAATTCTCCTTGTTCAAAAGTTTCTAGTTTGCTATTGCTTTTGCTCGGTTGGGCACTGGCAAATTGTGCGTTGTCTAAGATGTAAATAGGATGCGTTGTGTTCATTGCCGTCTCTTCGTTGATTAAGATTTCTTCAAAGCTTCCGTCGCCATTTGCGTACCAGGCAACAATGTAATCGGTAAATTGATCCATCCCACTTAATTCATCATCGACACTTGTTCCCAAGGCAATCAATGGACGTTTGGTCGCATCTGCATTTTTTGCATTGACTACAAAAAAGGCTGGTGTATATTGTTGTACGGCTTCTCCCTCTTCTTGTGGCTGGTAAGTAAAGTCTGCATTGCGAACCAATTCTGCTAAGTCCTCAAAATCCGCTTCATTTTTATTGGCTGAATTGCCCTGTGCTGACTCGATGAATTTTTCAATACTCACACAGTTGTTGCTGTTCTTTTTGGCTTCATTTATCATCAATTCATTGTAGGCATTGTTGTTAAATAATCCACGAGCGACCAAACCTATTTGTAACAATTGTTTGCTGATTTTTTCGTCTTCTGCATCTTCTGGGTTTAATGCATAGTCGGAGACATTGTGTGGATTGGCAATGAGGGGAATATTGTCCAATTGCACACTTGTTGTTTCACTTCCTGTTGGGTTTAAAATTGCTTCGTCTTTTTGGCAACTGCTTAAAATTAAACATAGGGCTGCCATTGCAAAAATTAAATTTTTCATTGTTAAAGGTTTTAAAATTAAATTTAAAAATAAAATTTTGTTTTTTGAAAAGAAATCACCAAACCTGTGTTTTGTTTAGGATTTCTAATTTTAGAATTTAAAGGTGCCACTTTTTAAGTTTTAGAAAAGTGACACCTTTCTAATATAATTATTCAAATTAAAAATATTACTTCACTATCATCAGTTTGTTGCTGTATGTTCTGTATCCTGTTCGTAAGTGGTAGTAGTAAGATCCATTTGGCAAATGCCTTGCATCAAACTGTACTTTGTGTGTACCTGCTTGCTGTATTTCATTGTCGGTTACAATGTCTAGCAATTTCCCTGTAGAAGCGTAAATCAATACACTGACTTGCGTTTCACCTTCTAAGGTATAAATGATATTTGTCAAATCATTTGTGGGATTGGGGAATGCTGTAATATTGCTTACTATTTCTGGCTCCTCTAGTGCATCGGCTACTAAACGGAATGCATTGGGATCAATGTTGATAGCGTAATCCTCGAACTCTCCGTAGTTGAATGTACTACAAGGCGGTTCCGCATTTCCTTCAAAGAACACGCCTACTCTCATTCTGGTCTCACCTAACAATGCTGTTGGAGGAACCATAAAACTGCCGTATAAATTTTCTGTTGGATCGTAGAAGCTCTGTTGGTCAATGACCAATTCACCTGCATCCTCAAAATCTCCATCTTGATTGAAGTCAATCCATACTCTCCAATCCGTTGGCAAGTAATTGCCTCCTGCAAAATCATTGTCTATGATGAACTCATACACATCATCAAAATTCAAATTGGCTGGCGGTACGGCTGTAGTATAATCACTGTATCCATTGGTGGCATCATCGTAAGGATTTGAATTGTTGTCAATTAGATAGTCTCCTATTGTTGCATTGCTATTAAACAATTTTACATCGTGTATGTAAACTGTCCCAAAGGTTTCAGGAATGCAGTAAGTGACATTTTCTTCATTACAACCATCCAAATAAGCGATAAAGTCTGAACCATTTTCTGCCAAGAAACCATCGGTCATTAAGACCGTTGTACCAGCATCGTAAGAAACAACGGCTCCACTGTAAACTGTATTAGAGGCAGTCAATTCGATACCTGCTTCGTGTGCTTCTGCACCTGCAATGTTTTCTGTCAAGTTTAAATTGTCAGGACATTCTGCTACTGGTGGTTCAGTTGTAGTTGGTGGTGCATTGTCACAAGCATTTGGATCGAGGTAGCTTCTAGCAGAAATTGCTGTACACAAGGCTCTTTCCAATTGTTTGTAGGTAAAATTTTGTCTACAAGGATCTGGAAGATATGAGCTAGCATAAGACATAATGTTGTCAGTCAATGGTGCGTATTCGTCTCCATTGGCATCGGTAATTCCGCCTAGATAAGTACAAGTCGCTCCATCATAATATCCACAAGAATTGCTCAAGCGGGGATCGGCTGGTGTGTCACAAATTTCGTCTCCTGCTGTTGCACAATTGGAACCGTCTGCCAATTCGTCGGTTGCTCCACAATTGTTGTCTCTTCCGTGTGTGTGGAACAATCCGAAAAAGTGTCCTAGTTCGTGTGCCAAGGTTGAACCATTCATTGTACAACCATTGTCCATAATCACTCTGTTTCGAGGGACGCTTGAAGGATAATAAGCATAGCCACACAATCCGTCTCCATTGTATTTGGTTACACTGTTGAAAAAATAGATGTTGATGACATTGTCTACATCGTGGAAACCAAACCACGCATCTTCTTCTGGTTTTTTGTCTTCGGCAGTAAACATCAAATCGTATAAATTGCTGTCGTCTACATAATTGATGTCGCTGCACTGAAAGAAGACCATATTCATACTGCTGTATTGTTGATTGACTACATCAATGGCTTCTTGTAATTCTGTTGCTGTTAGTCCTCCTGACTGATCGTCCATTCTAAAAATGTGTGCTTGAATGGGGATGTATTGTGTTGCCGTTATGGCGTCGTCTACTTCTTGTTGGTTAAGCCCGCTCAACTGTTGGTGTAAGAAACTTGAGTTGGCTTGAGTTGGGTCTGCAAAACCGCACGAACTGTTTTGGGCTGCGAGTTTTGTATTTCCAATTAAACTCAGTGCTAAGAGCATTAGCATCATTAATTTATCTCTCATAGTTATTAGTTTTAAGCGTGTTAAATAATGATTGCCAAGTTCTTATTTCTGCTCTTTGATTTGAGCTTTCAAGCTTTGGTTCTCTTTTTTCAATGTTTTCACTTCTTTGTCTAAAGCTATGAGGTGTAAGAAAATCTCTTCGATTTTTTCTTGTTGGTTGACAGTCATTGTCCCCAATTCAAATCCGCCATTTTCTGCCAATTCTTCTTCAGATGGTGTGTTGTGCAAGTAGCCATAATTGTTGATGTGTTCTTCTACATTTTCCAATGAGGTCAAGTTGTAATCTGCCTCAAAAACATAGTCTGCCCAACCTGCTTCAACTTTTACTTCTTTGGCAAGAATACCACCATTTACATAGAACAAATAAGGCTCACTCAATGCTGTAATCATACTTGGAGCAGTTGTTGCGCCTACAATTATCTGACCTGTGTTGTTGATTCTCATTTTTTCGCTATTGTTGATGGCAAATGAAGTGTAGCTGTCTTTTTCTATACGCATTGCCCAGTTGGCATCTCCATCTAATAGGCCAAAAGCATTGTCTGCATTGTGGTAAAGGACGCCCATTCTTTTGTTGGTTTTGGTACGCACTTCCATTCCTCTATTTGAACGCATTCTCCAATAGTTTGCACTCAACGCCTGAAAATAAATACCATAAGACTGTCCATACAAACCTCTTGCTCCCAAAGTTCTAAACCAATTTCCTCTCACATCACCGTTGACATCCAATTTGTAAGAAGGCGTACGTCCAATTCCTACCTTGTCAGTAGTATTGGCGGTTTGCATGGCTCCTGTTCCCGCATCTGCCCAGTCGTCGTCTACGGCTGTTCCTACTTCACCAAAGCTGATTACTGCATTGGCAAGAACAGCATTAAGTTTGTACATACTACAATCTACAATTAAGCTAGTAGTAGAAGGTGTTGTTGAGGTATAAATAGTATTGCCGTTGTGTTTAAAATAGACCGTTGTTCCAATTCTTTCAACTCTAAATTTGTCTCCTACAGAATAGGCACCACCATTGTCTAATACTTTATTTGTCCCTTCATAAATTCTGATAATTCCTCCTTCGTGTGCATAAAAATTGTAATCTATGGTACCCCAAGTTGCATCTGTATTGGTTTCAGAAAAACCAAACATTACACCATTGTTTGTTTGGGCTGCGTCTATCTCTACATATCCATCTTGTCCTGCTGGCAAAACGGCTGTTGAAGCGGCTCCACCATCCCAATTGGTATTGGTTGTTTTGGTAAGTGAGTTCCCATCAACTGTTGCGTTAACCACATCCGTCCACTCAACTGGCGTTTGTGCATTTATTAAATTAAAACTCACTATTGTTAGAATTGCTAAAGTAAATAATTTACAAGTGTTTTTCAGTTTTGTGTCTAAGCTCAAATTTTTCATTGTTATTAGTTTTAAGGTGTTTAAATGATTTTAAAAGTGTTTAACTTAAAGATTGTCTTTTGCGCAATGACAATGTAATTGTTGTTTTTAATTACACTTCAAAGATAGGGCGACCTCCTAGGCTTAACAATTACACTTACTTGGGTCTTGTCATCAATAAAATGGATAAAAAAAGTGATTAAACACAAGCAAATGCACCTACAATTTAAAACATAAAAAACTGATTATCAATACTTTAAAGTCAAAAAATCATTTTACACTTTTATACCACTTGTCTTACAACAATGCACATTTTTTCAAAATTTATTTTTTTGAACGGAACGTTTTGAGCTGCGAACCACCGTTTCTCCCTGCTGTTCATTGCTACTTACTACTGTGCTAAGTTGTGCAGTATGGTCGTTTTTTGTCTTCGTGCCTCAGCCTGCAAAACTCCCTACTTTACAAACTTATCACAGCAGTAGGTATCCATTTCCATCAGGCGTATTTTATTTCATTCATCCCAAAACAGTTCGATTTATTTTTACTAAAAAACAAATAGCGTTTTTTCTTAGGCAAAGCGTGGTCTTCTACGCCCGATAGAAGCGGTTACCCCGCACCCCAATTTAATTGGGGGAGGAGTAAAAGCGGATAGCGGGGACACACTTTTCAAACGAAGCTCCCCAGCGTTCCGTACAAAAAAAAATCCTGCTTATCTTTGCAAAAAAATAGACACACAATGAGCAAACCGATTGAGGAATGGCGAAAGAAAAAGGGTGAGGTCCGAAAACAAAACAAACAGTTTTTGAAACGCTTGGGACGTAAAAAAGGCAAGCAGTTGGATGCTCTTGCAGAAAATGTACACGATGAAGTTTTTTCGGAAGTGGATTGTTTACAATGCGCCAATTGTTGTACGAGCATTCCCCCTATAGTTAACCAAACAGACGCCAAACGCATTGCCAAACATTTGGGAATGAAGTTGTCGAAGTTCCAAGACGAATACCTAACAATTGATGAGGATGGAGATATGGTGATGCGTACGACGCCTTGTGTGTTTTTGCAGGAAGACAATTACTGTTTGATTTATGAGTACCGCCCAAAGGCTTGTAGAGAATACCCACATACAAACAATTTGGAATTTAGCAAACATTTGAAGTTACATGAAAAAAATGCCCGTTACTGTCCTGGTGTTTTCCATATATTGGAACGTTTGAAGAAGTTGGAGCTTGGTTAAGGGAGAATAAAAAAGCCCCTCACAAAAGCAAAAAGTGAGGGGCTTGCGGAGTACTTTGTCAGGGTACTCCCTGGGAGATTAATGAAAAAGAAACTCTGTTTTTTTTGTTGTGTTTATGTGTTGTTCTTTTTCCATTATTGATTGAACAATTTATGGTATTGCTCTAGCTTGTTTTGTATACTCTAAAGGCTTTGTTAGTCTCGCCCATTTTTAATTTGACTATGTATAGTCCTTCTACTAAATCCCTCATGTCGTAGCGAATGTTGTGTATTCCTGCCAAGGTGTTTGCATCTTCCTGAATTACTTCGACTAAGCGACCTGTTAGGTCATACAAATGAATGTCTACTCTCTCTTCTTTGCCAATGGTGTAATGGATGTTTAAATCGTTGATTATGGGATTGGGACCAATTTGGACTTTGAGTTGTTCATTCGTATTTTCTTCTAAATCTGTTTTGGATACTACATTAAAAAGCGGGGACATTGTAGTGGTTGTACTTGTCCCTTTACTAGGAAAAATTTCACCTTGGTAACAATCTACAATTTCAAATGGACCTAACTCAATGATTTCAAGTGCTTGATTAGGAGCTAATAATACAAACTTCAGATATAAACTTTCTCCTATCGCATCGGGAATATCCCAAGTACTTTCTTGATTAGGATTAGAAAAATCTGTCATTGTTAATTGTACAACTGATTGCCAATTGACATTGTCAAAAGAGTAGCTAAAATTACGAAGGTTTGGCAATTGATAAAACAACTCCTCTTCTTCACAAACTTGCCCCATTCCAGGATATTCTACATAATCTTGATCTGGTGTTGTTTGGGTTGAGTCTACTCGGTATTCAAAATATTCTTTTAGTTGATCTTCTGAAGCATATACAGGTATTCTAAATCCTATTTCGCCTTGAGCAAAGGCATAAGTACTACTTAGTAATATTAATAAAAAGGCACTGGTAAGTATTTGTGTGTGTTTCTTTAACATTCTAATGGTTTTTATGTGTTGAAAAATTATTTGCTTTAGTAAATTCGTTAAATTTGTTGTATAAATTTTAATTCCCAGTGTACGTCTTTACTTTTTTAAAGAATGGGCAGCATTTAGCGGTCTGCTTCAATGCCTACCCAAGCTTTTTAACAACAATACAAAGTTAAGGGCTCACTGCTTCAAAAAGAATTACATTTTTTGGGTGGATGTTTACTAGAAACCTTCAAAATGATTGACTGACAAATTTTGAGGCAAGCTTAAACCCCACCGTAGAATATGGGGGAATCGCCTATTTATAGCTATATTTCAGGCATTGTTTTGTCTAGTAAACTGTCTAAGAATTTGTCGCTTTTTTATTGCAAATAACCTAATTATGGAAAGCAGTTTACTATTCAAGATTCTAAAAACATTTAGCAAATCCCAGCTCAATAGTTTGCTCAAGTTTGTACAATCGCCCTTTTTTAATGAAAAGGAAGAGATTATACTCCTGATAACACATTTAAAAAAGGTATATCCTTTTAAAAAGCTAAAACTCATCGCTAAAGAACATGTGTATTCAAAGATCTTCCCCAATACTTCATACAATGATGGCAAGATGCGCCAGTTGATGAGCAATACCAAAAAACTGGTAGAAGAATTCATCGCTATAGAACAACTAAAACAAGATGAGTTTACTCAAAACAGTTACTGCATTAAGTATCACCGATTAAATAATATTGACCAAGCCTTAGCTGTTAAAGTAAAAGCTTTAAATGTCCAACTCAATAAGCCCAAATACATTTATGAATCTTATCATTACCACAACTTCCAAAAAGCTATTATTGAAGCAGGTATCTTGAGCACACAAAATTTTCACAATAGAAACAAACATTTTAACAAAGACTATAGTCTTGCTCTAGACAATATCATTTTAAACTTAAATAAGTTTTATTTTTTGGAACTATTGCGTTATACCTCTTTAAAGTATATGCATTCTCGTCTTTTTACAAGCTCACCTGAAACCCTATTGGCCAATACCGTTCTTGACTATACATTGGACAATGAACAATATGCGCAAACCATTCCAATCAATTTGTATGCACATGGGCTCAAATTGCTGATGGAGCAAGATGAAAAAAATTCAAATGTCGATGTACACTTCGATCAACTCAAACATTTATTAGACTTACATGCACCTAAGTTAGAAAAACATGTAGCTGCCAATTTATACCGTACCGCTTGTTCTTATAGTATCCGTTGTTTTCAAAAAGGAGATAGCTCACATACTCAAACGCTCTTTGATTTATATCTCAAGATGCTAGAATATGACCTCATTATGTTGGAAGCTAACTTTCCAGTTGGAACATTTCTAAATATTGTAAAACTGGCTCTACTTTTGGATAAAATAGATTGGGCAGAAAACTTTATACATCAATACAAGAAATACTTAGCTGGGGAATTTCCAGAAGATATCGCCAATTTAAATTTGGCAATGGTTGAGTTTAAGCGGGCAAATTATGACGCAGTTTTGGATATTCTCAACAAAGTGGAGTTGAGCAATGATTTGTATTATGGCATTCAAATAAAAAGATTGTACATTATGGTCTTTTACGCCTTAGACAATATTGATTTACTCGATTCTCAGCTCAATTCTTTTAAAGTCTATATCCACCGCAACAAACTCATCTCCAATATTCACAAAGAAATGAACAAGAATTTTGTCAATGTATTGACACGCATTGTGGACTTGGGGCCTGGGCAAGAAAAAAAGTACCAAAAAATTCTAAAATACATAGACGAGACCATTGAGCTACACGAAAAAGTGTGGTTGAAGGAAAAATTGGAAGAGAAGCGAGCCTTGGTTCTTTAAATTTGTAATGCGGTACTTTGTAACATAAATTACAGAGTTCTAAGCAAATAAAAAAGCCCCTCACAAAAGCAAAAAGTGAGGGGCTTGTGGAGTGCCTTGTCCTGACACTCGCTGGGAGATTAATGAAAAAGAAACTCTGTTTTTATTTTATTCAATATGTATCTATCTAGATTTGTATACTTTAAAGGCTTGAGACTTATCGTTTGCTTGTATATTGATAATATACATTCCCTCTTGTAGATTGGCCATATTGTAGTTGAGTTGGTGTGTACCTTGAGTTGCCAACTGATTGCTCTCTAAGACTTCAAGCAATTTGCCCTCAATAGTATAGAGTTGAATGTGGATGGGTGTTTCTTTTTCGGTGGTGTATTGAATGTTTAAGTCATTGATGACTGGGTTGGGACCCGCTTGGAATTTAAGGGATTCTTCAACTGGATTAGAGATGTCTGTTTTCTGACTAACCCCTTTTACAGGTAGCCAAGGGGTACAATCAATCAAATGAAAAGGTCCTAATTCTACACTGGCGATACTGGTATCGTCTGCGTCAAAACGGACAGAAATAAAATAATCAGGGTGGTTAGGGGCTGGAACGGCATATTCTACATTTGCTTCAAAAACAAGTGATATAAACCAAGGTGCATTTTCCATAGAATCTATATGATTAGACATTTTATAGTACATTGTTCCCGATACTGGCATAGTAAAAAGCATAGTATCATCTGTACAAATGTTCCCATACCCTGGATAAGTATCATATTCAGTTGAGTATCTAGCATAACCTGTTGTTTCATCTACATCATCTTTGATGTCAACTTCGGATATAAAAATAGGAGCTTTTACAAAAGTAACAAGTCCGTTTCCTAATTCGTCTCCTAATTCACCTCCATCAGTTTGCGCTGTCAAATTTGAGAAGACTCCCATTGTTAATAAAATTGCGACAATAATTAAATTGCATACTTTCATTTTTAGAATTTTTAAAGATTAATGATTTGGTTAAAGAGTGGCAAGAGTTTCCTGCTTGCAAAAGGTGTTATGTTACAATACCCATTTAAAAATGGTTGTTTTTAGTATTTTTATAATTGTTTGTTTGTGGAAATATAGCAAGGACCTTTGGGCGTGGCCCTTGCTATGTACATGTTGGAATGTTCACTTATCTCGTAATATCATCTTATAATATAATCGTTTCCGTTTTAATTCGCTTTGTATACTTTAAAGTATTTGCTTGTTTCATTCATTCGCATTTCGACTATGTACAAGCCTTCTCCCAAATTGGCTGCATTATAACGAATGTTGTGAGTACCTGCAAAGTTGTTAACTTGCTCTTGAACAACCTCTACCAATCTACCTGTTGCATCGTATAGATAAATACTTGTAGTACCTTCTTTGTTTGTGGTATAATGGATGTTTAAGTTATCAACTACAGGATTGGGACCAATCTGCATTTTAAGTTCTGTTATACTTTCTTCTGTGATATCTGTTTTGTTACCTGTTGGATGTGGAATTAAGATGATTCCATCATCATCTACATTAAAATCACCATCTATTGGATCACCAATTATTTTTCCTCCACAATCTATAATATTAAATGGTCCCAAAACAATTGGGTCTCCCCCACCTCCTGTAAATTTTATATAAAATTGCTTGCCTGGGTGGTCTGGTATTTCCCAAGTATATTGTTGATTTATAAAGAATACACTATGAAAAGTCCAGTTAACATCTGTAGGGGTTGCTCCTGCTGTCACAAATTGATACGAAAATCCGCCTGTAAAAGGCAATCCATATATTAATTCATCAGTTGTACAAACTCGTCCTTGTCCAACATAATCTGGATATTCTTCATCTTGGAAAATGGCTGCTTCTCCTGGAGGTAATTGTAAGTCTATTTCTGAGATAAATATAGGGGCATTGGCAAAAGTGATGTTTAAATCATTGTTGTTGAGCAGTTGTGCTGCCAAATGATTGCTACCAATGCATAATAGACAAAAAGTTGTAAGTGTGTAAATGAGTTTCTTTAACATACTGTAGGTTGTATTGGTTGAAATAATTATTTGCTTTCTAGTTAAAATCCCTTAAATTTGTCAGTTCCTATTGACATTAAATATTTCAGTGAATCTCCTTATCTTTTTTTAAAGAATGGGCGGCTTTTTAGCAATCTGCTTCAATGCCTACCCAAGCTTTTTAATGACAATACAAAGTTAAGGGCTCACTGCTTCAAAAAAAATTACATTTTTTGACCAATGTTTTTTCAAACATTAGAAATAATATAATTTATGGAGGGCAGTGTATTGCTTAAAATCGTAAAGACACTCGACAAAAGCCAGCTTGGCGACTTGCTTAAATTTTCCAACTCCCCTTATTTCAACGAAAAAGGGGAAATCGCTCTTTTTATATCACACCTACAAAAGACCTATCCCTTTAAGAATCAAGACTATTTATCAAAAGACTATATCTATTCCAAACTATATCCCAATGATAAATCATACAATGACAGTAAGATGCGCCAATTGATGAGTGCAACCAAAAAAGTAGTGGAAGAGTTTATCCTTATTGAGCAATTAAGACAAGACGAATTTACAAAAAATAGCTATTGGGTTGAATATTATCGCCAAAAAGAATTACCCCAAGGTTTGCAACCTAAGTTAAAGCAATTGGAAAAACTGATGGCTAAGCCCAAACATATATATGATGGCTATCACTATCACAACTTTCAATTAAGTACACTCAAAGCAGGCTTAATAAGCACGCAAAACCTTCTTTATAGAAATAAAAATTTCACAAAAGACTATAGACTTGAATTACAAAAAAGTGTCCACCATTTAAACAAGTTTTATTTTCTTGAAATCTTGCGTTTTGCTTGCATAAAATACTCTCATTCTCTTTTATTCTCCTCTGAGCTCGAAATAAAAATAGCTCAGGAAGTTCTTGAAAAAGTTTTTAGCAATGAAGATTACTTAAATACCATTCCAATAAATTTATACGCATATGCTTTAAAACTTTTAATTGAACAAGAAGATCTATATTTTTTCACCCTTAAAGATTTGCTTGCTGAACATACACATAAATTAGAACCAATTGAAGCAGCTAATCTTTATAAAATAATCTGTTCATATAGTATCAGATGTTTT
>JAHDIA010000114.1 GCA_020631035.1 Chitinophagales bacterium
ATTTAGCGAATAGATTTGGTGCAAAAATCACCAGCGTACACATTAAAAATGAGGTAAACCCATTTGAGGATCATTCCCCTGAAACACTTTATCAAAAAATGCAAAATGAGATGGGGCAGGAGTTTGAAAAATACCAAAAAGAAGCCCAGATTTTGAGACAGTCGGCAGCATATGAACTATTGACAGAAATTGAAGTAAAACATATTTTGAGAGAGGGGGAATTTGTATCCGAAATTCTAAATGTATGCAAACAAGAAGAGGTTGACTTTATTGTTATGGGAACAAAAGGTGCTAGCAATTTAAAAGGGGTTTTTATGGGGAGCAATACTACAAATTTGATTCAAAGAGTGCCTTGTCCCATATTGGTCATACCCCAGAATGCAAGCTATAAAGGCTTTGAGCACATTGCTTATGCTATGGGAATAGACTGGTTTGAAGACCCTACGATAAATCAAGCAGTTAAATTTGCCCAATATTTTAAGGCAGATCTAAAATGCTTCAATATACAAAAGGGCAACATCTCTAAGAAAGAAGCCGCAGAAGACCGTATAGCAGATTATAGATATGAATTTAGAAACTATCCCAATGTAAGCTTTGAGGTGCTTGAATCCAAAGATGTATTGATGGGGATTAAAATTTATGTACAACAAAATCAAATAGATTTATTGTGTATGCTTTATCATCAAAGGGGATTTTTGGCAAAGTTGTTTTTCAACAATCACGTACGAAATGTTGCTTTGGGAACCCAAATTCCACTTTTGGTTTATCAAGAATTAAGCGAGTAGTTTGCATATTTCTTTGTTGGAAAGGGAATGTTTGTTTAGCCCGACTAATTTATTAGTCGGGCTTTCTTTTTATGTAATTGTGTTTAGAGGGTGAATTGAAATTTAATAAATCTAAATGATGTATTTGTAATTGATTGGGACGGAACGTTGGAGCTTGCGTTTGCATCGTGTCTCCCCGCTTTCCATTACAAGTCCCCTTGCTTTGGCAATTTAGAGCATGTTAGGAATTGTGCTTTACACCTCAAAGGGAAGGGTTTTTGGTTCTGTGCAAAGCTCATTTTGCGCTTAATAGCAGCGCTATTGAGCAAAAAATAGCTGCCGCACAGGTTCAAAAAGACAACTTTTGAGTGCTGAATGATAATTCCTAACATGCTCTTAATAATATAGGAAATGAAAATGTTCATTTTTGCCAAAGCAAGGGGAGCTTTCCATTGCAATCGGGCGTATGTTAAGTCATTCAATCCTTTGTCGTTTCTGTTTTTTTAAGAGTAGTATATTTAAATAAAAAAGCCGACATCTAAAGATGTCGGCTTGAGGGTGGGGTGTGTTTCACTCCCATTAAATATGCCAAGTTTTATCCCGTGTATTCTATGATTTATATCTCACTCCCATTAGACGCACGCAAAGGAATGTTTTTACCCTTTCTTTTCTCTTTTTTCCAAAAATACTCCCAGATAAATCTTACCTTGCCAGCATAGTAATATTCCAAAGGCATATAATTCGAGAAAAAATGAACATTGTTATAAGACTCCGTAAACAAATCAATATTGTGGTCAATCAAAGCAGTACGCATCAATCCATAATTGCCCAATACTGAGTTTTCGTTTAGTCGTACAGCAATGGTATAAGAATTTTGAGCATACTCATTAAAACAACTGTAATCGTCAAAAGTACCCAAGTCGATTAATGGAAAATATTTTTTAAAGAAAGTATTGCGTTCTTCTTCACTAAAGTTTTCGGCTGCATACCACCATTCACCCAGTGCAAACCAAAGATCGGCATAAGACATATTGACATCAAATCCTTCCTGAATTTGTTCGATGCTTTTGATGAGAAAAGCAGAGCTTTTTTCATTGGAAGGATACTCTAGCAATGCCAAATTGTTAAGAGCCAATGCCATATTGGTATGAGCAGGCAAATCTCCATCGAATGTATCAAGTACCTGCTGTGAATAAACAATGCTTTTTTCAAAATACTCATTGGAACGCTCGCAATCTACCTCGCCTTCACATTCTACCAAGCTCAAACCTTTGACCAAATACAATTCGCTTAATAGCTGTGCCGCCAAACATTCTGTAGAATCGCGTTCTAATATAAGTAAATAGGTCTCAATGGCATTTGGATAATCTCTTTTATAAATCTGCATCAAGCCCAAACGATACAATTCTTCATTGTCGTCAAGATTCTGAGGCATATATGCATTTTTCCAAGCAATAGAACTGGCAATTAGAATCATAAGCCCCACCAATGTTACGACTTTGTATATAAAGGCTTTGTAAGGGTTTTCTATCTTGATTTGCTGGTATGTCATAGTTGTAAATTTTGATTATTGCTTATTACAAATTTATATTGTTTTCGGCTCCCAAAACAGGATGTATATCATCTCTAAGTATGATATACATCATTGATGAACAGTAGACAAGTAATTTATATTTGTAGTGTAATCAATTAGAAAACCAAACAATTGAACAGATGAAATACAATATGAATTTTTACGACATAGGATTGCGTTACCTCCTTGCTTATTTATTGGTAATGTTGGGTTTTGTGACACAACAACTATGGGTAATGTATTTGGGTATTCCCTTTATTCTTGTTGCCATATTGGGCATTTGTCCCATATTCAAAATATTGGGAATAGATCACAACAACTTTGAAAAACATACCAAAGGGGAATTCAATATCAAGCCTCGAATAGACAATACTGGTCCTGTAAGAGGCACAAGAAAGGCTATAAGTTATTATTAATACCTAGGGTAACATAGTTTACTTGAGACTTTTTTAGGGGATACTTTGCTGGGAGTATCCCCTTTTTTTATGGAGTAAATCCTAATATTACTTAATGAGATAATGCTCAAGGAAGAAACCCGCAAAATAAGCAAACAAAGCAGCAATGATGCCCAATATCAATGTTTCCATTATTCCTTTAATCATATTGGTTTTTTGAATAAAGCTTTTCAAAAAGCCGATGGTGATGAAAGATATAGCCGTTAAGATACAAGAAAAGATAAAGCTATTTAGGTAGTTTTCGTAGCCAATAATATAAGCCAATACATAGATCATTAAGGGAACAAATCCAATTAAATTGAAAGAGATGAAAGTAGCCAATGCAGTATAAACAGGATTGGGAGAATTTTCCTTAGTAGTAGAAGAGGCAATTTGGGACTTTACAGAGAGATAGTTGCCAATGGACATTGAAAAACCATCGGCTATGAGATTGGCAATCCCTAAAACAATGATGATTCTCGAAGAAAAACCTGCGCCGAAAGCTCCTGCCACGACTGCAAAAGTGGTAATGCTACCATCTATGCCACCATAAATGAATTCGGGTAAGTATTGTTTCCAAAGTTTCATAAGGAAAGAGTTAAGTGAATGAAGAAAAGATATAAAAAAGCAAACCAGTCAATTGTACATTGAACTGGTCTGCTAAAATCAAGTAATCCCCTGACTACTGATTGTCTGTTTACCTAACTTTTGAAGTACAGGATGCAGGAGTGATAATTAAATAACCTAAACCTAAGTTTTGTTTTTCAAGATTATATTCTAATAGTCATAATGGGGAAGTTGAGATGATTGACAATACCTTCTGCCAAGCTGTTAAAGAACAAGTAACGCAAACCTCTTTTACCGTGAGTAGGAATAATGACCAAATCCGCTTCCGTTGTATTTAAAAAATTCTTGAGACCATTTTCTACATTCCAAGCATCAAAGCGGTGTTTTTCAATTTCACCATCGTATGTATCGGCAAACTTAGTCATTGCTTCTTTGATGAGAAAGGGGATTTCTGTAAAGTAGCTTGGGGTGTCTATGTTGAGCAAATGAATTTTAGCATTGTAATTTTGGGCAAAATGGCAAGCCTGCTTGAATGGCTCTTTTGCCTCTTCGTCAAAGTTTGACAAAAATACGATATTGTCAAATGAAAGTTTTTTGGGTACTTCTTTGATTGTTAGAACAGGACATTCGGCTCTACGTACTATTTTTTGGGTGACAGACCCCAATGCCCACTCTTTCAATCCGCTTACTCCGTGTGTGCCCATTACAATCAAATCTGCCGAAATAGCTCTGCTATAATCTAAAATCTCTTTTTCTGTATCTCCTCTTTTGGAAAATTTGTATACATTCAAATTATTGAGCTTGAGCTTTGTAAACAATTCTGCAAAATTCTTTTCTACATTTTGTAAACGTTCTTGAATCTCAGGTATAGATTTTAATTCACTCTCAGTCATATAATCTTCATATTCATAGGCAAATGTTCTCGTAAAAAAATACAAGGATGCACCTGTTTTTTGAGCAATAGATACCGCTACCTTAGCAGCATTAAGAGCACAATCAGAAAAGTCTGTGGGGATTAATATTCGTTTCATTTTTTAATTTTTTAGATTAATAAATATATCTCAAATGTAAATGGATTTCAGTGAGACTTCAATGATGTTAATCAGGTCTGAAGGTGATATACATCTGAGTTTGTTCAGATTGGTGCTCAGTGGTAGGCCATTAGAGGGGTATGCGTTTTGAGTGCCAATTTTTGGGTAATACTCGCTTTGCTCAACTGTTGAAATAAATTTCGATGATGGGTAAGTATTGCCAAAACATCAACGTGGTTGTTTTGTAAATAATGCTCTATGCCATCAATAATATTGTTGTTGTCAATATAGGTGAAGTTGGGAGTAGGATTGCCACTTAATTCACAAATTTCTTCTACTTGTTTAAGCCACTCTGTACTTGGCTTTTTAAGCCCAATGTGTACAAACTCTATAGAATTGTTGAGTAATTTGGCAAAAGAAAATAAGTTTGCTAAGGTTGGAATTTCCTCTAGGTCAAAATTGGTGGCATAAGCCATTCTTTGAATACTGTCGTTTGTAAAGGTATTGGGGATAGCCAAAACAGGAATGTCACTTTGTTTGATAACATTGGCAGTGACACTTCCAAAAATTCTATCTAATATGTCGTCAGCTCCTTTGGTACCCATTACAATCATAATCGGCTTTTTTTTCTTTGCCTCATTTAGTATCAAATCGACAGCCATACCATATTTTAAATGGAAAAACATAGGAGGCAAAGATGTTTCGGCTGTTACATCTACATCTTCAAGTAAAATGGGTTCTATGGATTTTTGAAATGCCTTGAGCGCATTGTGTTCCTTTTCATAAATTAACTCGCTCGTCATCATCTCAGGTAATAAAGTATTGCTTAGTGGCAAACGATATGCGTGAAAAAAAATCAATGCTGAATTGGTTTGTTGGGCAATTTTGAAAGCAAATTTAGCGGCATTGATGGAGGTTTCTGAAAAATCTATGGGTACAAGTATTTTATTCATTTTTGGCAATATTAAAAAGGTTAAAAAATAATACTGCTAAATTATTGGGAATACTTCGTTTCCTCAATGAGATTTCTCATTGTAGCTTATGATTTGTATCATAAAAACAGCTTCTAAACAGAAACCTTTGCTTTGTCGGGCAATAAATAATTGAGGAGTTTTTCAAATAAGCCTACAAATGGAAGGCAAATCAACACACCCAATGTATTGAAAATCATATGGGCATTGGCAATTTGTTGTGCAATATCCTGCTTGGATGATAGGTAAGTGATAAGGTAGACAAATACTGGGAAGAACAGTAGACCTATCAAAATTGAAATGAGGTTAAAAATAAAATGAAAAATACCAGCCTTGATGGCTTGTCTACTTCCTTTTATGGTTGCTAGGAGAGTATCTGAACAGGTGCCTAATTCGGCTCCCATCATTACGGCAATCCCTGCTGTAATACTCAATAGGTTTTGCTTGCCCAATACAATGGCAAGTCCGACTGTTGCACTCGAAGATTGCAAAATCAAAGTAATGAGACCGCCCAATAAGGCACCTTGGTAATGATTGTTGCCAATGCCGTTGAGCCACTCTATAAAACGAGCATTGTTATGCAAAGGAGATACGGCTTCTTCAATGATGAATAAACCAAAAAACAACATGCCCAAATAAAGCATAACGGCTCCTATTTGTTTTTGATAAGTCTGCGTAGAAAACAAATGAGCAAACAAACCCAATGCAAGCGGAATGAAAGCGTATTTGCCTATGTTCAACGAAATCAACTGACTCGAAAAAGTCGTACCTATATTGGCGCCCATAATGATGCCAATTGCTTGTTTGAAACTGAGCGTTTTGGCATTGATAAAAACAATGGCCAAAATGATTACAGCTGAAGACGAACCAAGCATAATGGTAACAACAGTTCCGATAAGCAAAGAGAAAAATATATTTTGAGTATACTTTTCTATTGCTTGTTTGGCTTGTTCTGTAAATACCTTTTCTAAAATGTTTGACAGTTGGCTAATGGCATATATAAATAAGACCAAACCTCCAACTATTTGGGCTATAATTGTATTCATCTATCAGTTGTTCAGGGGATACTTGTAAAGCAGATTTTGAGCTTTTATGATTCGGATAAGTAATCACTAACCCATTTCACCTGCTCTTTTTACCTTTTCAGAAGAGTGTGTTTGGGTCTTTTTTTGAGCATCATCTCCTGCGAAAAAACTCAAAGTGTAAATGCCATTTTCGTATGTTGTTTTGATTTGCTCTCTTTCAAATTTTTCAGCCAATTCAAATTGACGCTCAACAATGTCTATGTCAAATTCTTGTAGTAAATATGCTGAATCTGCTGTGCTTTGCTCTTTTTTTCTTTCGGCATGAATCACCAATACCTTGCCATAAATGTTAAAAGTGATTTCTTCTTCTTTAAAACCAGGTAATACCAACTCTAACTCAAATACACTGCCTTTTTGCTTAATATTGGCTACTGGGGGCGAAGTATAGGATTGGTACAATTCTAAGGCTGTCTGACCAATAAAATTAGACTTTTCACTGGTAGGAGACATCCAACCTTGTCTTAGGTTTTTGTGGTACTCTTTGATATTAGGTCGTATCATGATGATTGATTTTTAAGTGAACAATAATATTGTTTGGTCTAACAAATTTAATACAAATCAATGCCAATAAATATGATAAGCATCAATGAGGGTATTGATAAGCATCAATGAAATTCAATAAAAAATGACTGAGATTTGTAGACAAGTAGCAGAAGCGTGGCGTAGGGGGATGGATAAGTGTGTAGTACCAACTAAGCATGCAAAGATACCAGACAAAGTGTGATTGAAACGAGGAGAGTCGCCCATAAAAAAATGTCAAAAAACGAAAAACATTACAAAATAAAATTTACAGCAAGAAAAAAGACATGCCCTATGAATTGGCCCAGAAATTTGTACATTATGCTTGCTTGGCGCAATATATGGCGCAACAGACGACGTACTGTTATCACGATGGCATCGGTAGTTTTTGCTGTGGTTTTGTCTGTCCTACTCAATTCTTTAAAGGAAGGGGTGTTGGTCAAAATGCAAGAAAATGCAGTGAGCTTTTATACAGGTGCGATACAAATTCATCAAAAGGGATATTGGGACGATCAAAGTCTGGAGAATACCTTTGTTGCTGATGAGCAAATAAGCGAAACATTAAAAGAACAGACAAGAGTCGAACATACTGCCAAACGTTTAGAGTCTTATGCAATGGCTGCTTCAGAAGAATTATCTAAAATAGCTGTACTCATTGGAATAGAACCAGCACAAGAGCCATTGATTACCCAATTGGACGACAAATTGGTAGAGGGAGAATACTTAGCGAAAGACGACAAGATGTTGTTGCTTAGCAAAGGTCTGGCAGAGTATTTAAAAGTAGGGGTGGGGGATACCCTCATTTTATTGGGACAAGGTTACCGCGCCATACAAGTGGCAGCCAAATACCCCATCAAAGGGCTCATTCGCCTAGCCTCACCTGAACTAAACAAACGAACCGTCTACTTACCTTTGCAGTTGGCGCAGACTTTATTTGGAGCCGAGGAGCGTCTAACTTCAATGGTACTCAAAATTGACAACATCAATAAAGCTTCAAATGTTGCAGAACAAATAGCCCATTCGTTGCCCAATTATGAAGTAATGGACTGGAAACAACTGTTGCCCGAATTGGATCAAATGATTGAAGGAGAACGTGCCGAAAACTTTGTCTTTTTGGGGGTATTGTATCTGCTGATTTCTTTTGGCATATTTGGAACCATTTTGATGATGTTGATGGAGAGACAATACGAATTTGGCGTATTAGTGGCTATTGGAATGCGCCGTATCAAATTGGCAAGCATTGTCATTTTAGAAAATGTGTGGATTTCGCTTTTGGGTGCCATCATTGGTATGTTGATAAGCATTCCCATTGTCTATTATTTTTACAAATTTCCCATTCAAGTAACAGGTAGCTTAAAGGATGCTTACGAAAATTTTGGTTTTGAACCCATTTTTTACTTCTCTGTTGAACCCGCCATCTTTTACAATCAAATGCTGATTGTTCTAGCAATTGCGGTATGCTTGTCTATGTATCCTATTTTTAGAATTTTGCGTTTGCAACCCATTCAGGCAATGCGTGGCTATAAATAATACTATGATGATTTTTAAAATGGCTTGGAAAAATATTTGGCGAAACAAAGTACGTACCCTCATTATCTTAATCTCTATTGTATTAGGTATATGGGCTGGAACCTTCATTTTAGCCTATGCCTTTGGACTTATTGAGCAGAGAGTCAACGATGCCATTGGATACGAAGTTTCTCACTTGCAAATACATCAACCTGATTATCTTTTGGACAATGATCCCCAATTTGTCATCAAAAAAAGTACTGACTTGCTCAATACAATTAAAAAAGATGAGCGGGTAAAGGCTGCTTCTCAGCGAACTTTGGTTCATGCTATGTTGGCGACTGCTTCCAATAATGCAGGGGCAAAAACAATGGGCATCGAACCCCAAGGCGAAAATACTGTGACACAAATAGCTTCGTGTATAGTCGATGGAGAATACCTTGAGGATTCGGACAAAAATAAAATACTTATTGGAAAAAAATTAGCAGAAAAACTTAAACTAAAAATACGTTCCAAAATTGTCTTGACTTTTCAGGATACAGATAAAAATATCGTTTCAGCCGCATTTAGAGTCAAAGGGGTTTTTTCGACTTACAATGCTGGATTGGAACAAAGCACTATATACGCACTTAAAAAAGACTTGGACAGATTGCTAAATTTAAAGCAAGAAGCACACGAAATTGCCATACTATTGCAAGGAGCTGATTTGGTGACAGATTTCACCCAAGAACAAAAAAGTAAATTTGCTGCACTCAGCATTAGAACTTGGTCCGAGATTGTACCCGAACTTGCTTTGATGACCAATTCCCTAGATCAGTATTTGGTCATCTTTTTGCTCATTATTTTGCTGGCACTCTCCTTTGGCATTATCAATGTAATGTTGATGGCAGTACTAGAACGGGTAAGAGAAATTGGTATGTTAATGGCAATAGGAATGAGCAAGTTACGCCTGTTTTTTATGGTGGTTTTAGAGACTTGTTTGGTTTTTTGTTTGGCTGCACCTTTGGGTTTGCTGCTAGCATTTGGAGTCATTACCTATTTACAAAATACAGGGCTGGATCTCAGTAGTGCCTATGGCGAAAGCTATGGAGCATTGGGGTTTAGAACCATTATTTATCCACAATTGCAAGCCGTTTATTATTTGCGAATTATGTTAATGGTTGCAGTTACAGCAATACTGGCGTCTATATATCCAGCTTATACAGCCTTGCGTTTAGAACCAGTCGAAGCCATTAGAAAAATTTAATATTATGAAACAAGACACAGAACAACAATGGGTCATTCAAACCAAAAATTTGACCAAAATATACAATAGCGAAACCATTCCTGTGCGAGCAGTTGACAATGTAAACTTGAACATTGCCAGAGGTGAATTTACTGCCTTGGTTGGCCCTTCGGGTTCGGGCAAAACTACTTTGCTCAATTTAATAGGTGGTTTGGATCAACCCACAAAAGGACAAATTTGGGTTAAGGAGGTAGAGCTGTCTAGCTTGAAAAAAAAGGCACTCATTGATTTTCGGCTACAAAATATCGGTTTTGTCTTTCAAGCCTACAACCTTATTCCCGTCCTTACAGCTTGGGAAAACATTGAGTTTGTGATGCTGTTACAAAATCGTCCAGCCAAAGAACGTGCCCAAAGAGTTCAGCAATTGTTGCAAGAAACTGGACTAGAGGCTGAGGCCAATCGTAGACCAGCGATGTTGTCGGGTGGGCAGCAACAAAGAGTGGCGGTGGCGCGTGCGCTTGCGTCTAAACCACAATTTATTTTAGCAGACGAACCCACTGCTAATTTAGATTCTAAAACAGCCGAAAGCCTATTGGATATGATGGCAAAACTCAACAAAGAAGAAAATATGACTTTTATATTTTCTACCCACGATCAAAGAGTCATCCAACGTGCCCGAAGAGTCATTACACTGGTTGATGGTGCCATTGTTTCAGATGTGCCGCAAATACCTTATAAATCTCCAAACCTGAAAGGATTTACAGGAATATCTTATCAATAAATTAATTTAATTGATGATTTAAAGGAGACACCTTTAATTTTAGAATAATCTTGTTTGTATATTGAGTTTTGAAAGGTGTCACCTTTATTAAATGTGAAAGGAGACACCTTTAATTTTAGAATAATCTTGTTTGTATATTGAGCTTTGAAAGGGGGGCACCTTTTTTATTTATTTGTACAGAACGTTTATAGCTACGAACTACCGTGTCTCCCCGCTATCCGCTTTTACTCCTCCCCCCAATTTAATTGGGGGTGTGGGGTAACCGCTTCTATCGGGTGTAGGCATTGATGCTTTAGACCTTCGTCGGGTCTTAAAAAAATAAAGCCTCCCAGCTCAATGGGAGGCCTACAAAAAACCAATAAAAGCTCAAATAATCCACCTATTAACTAGGTGTTTATAGTGTCTCGAAATATTAGCAAAGGTATTTCACAACCCAATGCCATATTGTTTACATAATTGCTAAATAAAAAATCGGCAATTCGACCTCTTTTGTGATAGAGCATACACAACAAGTCAAGCTCATTTTCTTCTAAGTATCTGTGGATACCCAGTAAGGTATCACCGCTACCAATTACTTTAAATGTGATGTCTTCTTCAGAACGATATTCAAATTCATATTCCGACATCCTATCCTCTGCATCTTCCATTTTAAGTGTATTGCTCCTTTGAACATTAAAACAACTCAACTCGGCTCCAAAAAACCTGGCAAATTCCAAAGCTTGGTCGATAGTTGGATCTTCAAACCATTCGATACCCATAGCATAGGCCATTTTTTTGATGGGTTTGTATTTTGCAGTATTGGGAACAATCAATACAGGGCAGGGTGCCTCTCGTAAAAAATGACTGGTATTGGTTCCCAAAAACACTTCCTTCAAATTGCCAGCACCTTGTGTACCCATTACTACAAAATCTATATTTTCTGCTTCAATTAGCTTGAGCATCTCACTTACAAAATCTCCCTCTTTTAAAATATGCTTGACCTCAATATCTGTCAGCATATCTAGTTCAGCAGTATCTCTAAGATCGTGTGCTTCTTGTTGATAATCCAAAAAAGATGCATGAAAGCCCGTTTGTGTTTTTTTGTCTGATTTTTCAGAGAAAATTCCCTTCGAAGATGTAGAAGGTTTGGCTACGTGTATACTACTGATACGGGCATTGTAAAAATTGGCTAAACGCAAAGCATACCTAAAAGCATTGTGTGCATTTTCTGAAAAATCTGTTGGAAATAAAATATGTTTCATGAGCTTGTTTTTTGTATAATAGAATGAATGGATGATGCTTTAAATAATACAGAAACAAACTCCAATGAGTAAGAATTGCTTCGTCAATGGAGTTTGTTCTGAAAAGAAAAAAAGCTATCTTTCATACTTTCTTTTTATAAATAAGATTCAAAAAAGTCTCTTACTTTTGCCTTGATTTGATTGATGGTAATAGAATCAACTTGCTCGACTTCCAATAATTTGGGAGCCAACTGCTGATTGGCTTGAATGGCTTTTTG
>JAHDIA010000115.1:0-5707 GCA_020631035.1 Chitinophagales bacterium
CAATGATGAGATAATTGCTCAATCGCTTGGTGGTATTTTTGAGTTTGATTGTTGGCCTTATGGCACATATACATTCTATGCTTTAAATTATCAAGTCACTACATTAGATGTAGATACATTAAACTCTTTAGGTGATTTGGCAAGTGTATGCTTTGACACTTTGAGATTGGAAATGAACATTACAATCAACGAACCCAACTGTGATGATGGATGCGACTTAACAGCAGACTCATTCGACTCTGTGAATTGCCAATGCATCAATGAGCCACCTGCTGTAGACGATGGATGTACCAATTATGAATTCAATCCAGACAATTGTACATTGGTTCAAATCATTCCCGACTGTGACGACCAAGACGAATCCACTTTTGACAGTTTTGATTTGGAAACTTGTGAATGTGTCCACTTGACCATCATCGAAGGATGCTTGGACAAAGAAGCCTGTAACTTCGACCCAATGGCAAATGTAGAAGATGGCAACTGCATCTACCCAAGCGACTGCGACACCGACTTATGTACCAATGGTGGTAGCTATGTTTGGGATGACGAAACTTGCGAATGCGTCCTAGACCAAGTAAGTACCTTTGGCTGTACCGACCCTACCGCTTGTAACTACGATGCCTCTGTCGATTGCGATGACAATAGCTGCTATTATGCCAATGGCGATTGCGATTGTACCGATACCTTTGGATGTACCGATGAACTAGCTGACAACTACAATCCTGATGCTAGTTGCGACGATGGTTCTTGCGAATACAAAAGTGAATGTACTTTAGAAGCCTCTGCTGAAGCCATCTGTAATCCGCAAGGAGATATGTATCAACTACTCTTGGTCTTCACAGGCGATTTGAGTGGAGAGGGCTACCTCATCGTCAACAATCTTACTGGCGAAAGTTTCCAAATCAATGAACCTTTCTATACCACTACTTCCTTAGAGGTGGGGACTGGATATTCATATTCTGTTTTACTGGCAAGCGATACCGATTGTGGTATTTTGTTCTCTTCGGCTGTAGTCAGTTGTACCGTCACTTCTGTCGAACTAATGAGGTTTGAAGGCAACACCAAAGATCAAGGCAACTTACTTCAATGGACGACTGCTAGTGAAGAAAACAGTAGTGCCTTTATCCTTGAGAAGTCCAAAGATGGACAAGACTTTAAATACTTAACTCAAGTAACTGCTCAAGGCAATAGCAATACCGCCCAACACTATCAAGCTTGGGACAAAAATGACATTGTTGGTACTCGCTATTACCGCTTGATTGAACTAGATAGAGATGGCAATAAAACAATCGTATCCAATGTCATTGCCTTGAATAGAGCAAGTACACAAAGCATTAGTGTGGCTCCAATTCCTGCTACCGATAAGATTCAAATTCAATTTAAAACACTAGAAGCAGGTAATGCCAATGTTCATATTTTTGACATTACGGGTAAATCGCTCGAAACTCAAAACATTGAAACCACTGTGGGCAACAACCAAATCAATCTAAACATTGCCCACTACCCTAGCGGAACCTACTTCCTACAAATCACCAATGGTCAAAATAAATGGATTGCTCGATTTGTTAAGGAATAAATAGAGAATTGATAATTTAATATATTTAAAGGAGGTACTTAATAAAACAAGTATCTCCTTTTTTATTTTTTGGAGCAATCCCGATGCATCGGGATTGTCGCTACTTATTTGCCGAAATGTCGGACCACCGCTATCCATTCCAAGCCTGTGGGCGAATAATTATTTGCCCCTACACAGGGCTTTCCATTGCTATCGGGGCTATTCTATTTCGTTCACTTGCATTCGCAAAAAACGTTTTTTAAATCTATACAAAATCAATCAGTATGCATTTATTTAAAGTTAAATTTGTATTTTGTGACTTGCATTTAGATTAACATCTAAAAATTGAGCCTATATACTTACAGAGAGTCGACGGAGCACCACAATATGCGAAACTACGCTGGATAGTAGCGGATAGCTCCCATTCGCTTGGTTTACCAAGCAAATGGGACTAGCAGCGGATAGCCAGGAGACAAGTTCGATTGAAAACAAAAACGTTCCGTCCTAAAAACTTACCTATTTATTTTATCATTGCTTAGCTTATTGGCTAAACCAAAAAAATCAAAGATGAAAAAAAGATTCTCTCAGTTTTGTTGTTTTTTGCTTTGTTGTTACTTATTCAATATTTCCAATTTGTATGGGCAATGTGTCGAAGGCGAAATGTCAGTATTGTTGATAATTGACGGTTCTACTTCCATTGACCCAGAAGAAATGTATTGGGGGCTTTCACAAGTTCCCGACAATTTTGTTACCCCCTTACCTACCGATGTAGACAATTACATCATATCAAACGATGATCCAATAGGAGGACAAGTTAGTATTGATTACAGTTCTGGTTCGGCGGTTGGTTTAATTGATAGTTTTATCATTTGCTTGAATATTGACTCTATTTATTTTATCACTCTTTATGATTCGGAAGGCGACCAGTGGGATGGAGGTACTTGGTCTCTAAGCATTTTGGAGGTAATAGGCGAAACTGATCACCCCAGCAATGGTTGTGATTTGGTTGTCGAAGCTCCTGTTGACACCTATATAGCAGATCCCAATGTCATCAATTATAATCAAAGTACTTATGGTATCTATCCTGCCCATCCTTATTTACCAAGCCCTTTTGAAATATGTAATCCTGATACAGTTATATTCGGTTGCACCAATCTTGGTGCTTGCAACTACGATCCCCAAGCCAATACAGATGATGGTAGTTGCATTGCTACCATAAACATGGATTATGAAGTAAATGTAGATATCAATGGCGAAACAGATTTCCCCTCTCTTTGTCATGCTTATGATACGACTGAAACACTCACTGTTACAATACTAGACACCCCTTTTGTACTAGGTTCTAATCAGATTACTTATGTGTTAAACAATAGTAGTGGACAGATTTTATCTGTTCAAGATAACAATGTATTTGATTTATCAGACTATGCAACAGATTATGGTAAATACCTAACTATTTCAATATATTTGGAAACTGGAGGTTTATCTTTTTTTTATGGCACTACTTGGAGCATAGAGGGATGTTATGATTTATTGCATTCCCATAGTTTTTTTCTAAGTGATTATGATGGTTGTGATGATGGTTGTGATGTGACAATAGACAATGTAGATGGGTACGATTGTACTTGTATTTATACAGCCAATTGTGATGATGGCAATCCCAACACAAATGATATATATGATGAAGTCAACTGCCAATGTATTTATGAGTTAATTGATGAATGTAGTACATTGCCTTATACCAATGTTGAGAAAATATGGTCTGAAAATTACAATGATTATGCTACTTTTAGAGACATACTACCAACAGATGATGGTAATTATGTACTGGTTGGAATGCATGATTTCAATGTTTTTGGAGATTATTACATTATCAAAATAGATGAAGATGGCAATCTTTTGTGGGAACAGACTTATGGAGGAACGAGTTGGGATGAAGCTACAGCCATTACACCTAGCAACAACGGTGGCTTTTTGGTAACTGGATTTTCTTATTCTGATGCAGGTTTATTCAATATTAACAATGGACACAATGATACCTGGATATTGCAATTAGATGCAAGTGGGAATATTGAATGGATGCAAAACTATGGCAACAATTCTAGAGATGAAATTCAAGATGTCTTGACAGTAGATGATGGCTACATTATGACTGGAAAGAAAAATGATGATGTGTGGATAATGAAATTGGATTTCTCAGGCAATGTTGTTTGGGAACAATTATATGGTGGTAGCGATCAAGATATTGGCTTTGGCATCATTCAAGCCATTGACGATGGCTACCTAATAACTGGACGAACTAGATCCAATGATGGTGATATAAGCAACAGCTATGCAGACTATGACTATGATTATTGGCTCATCAAGACTGACGATTTAGGCAATTTGGTTTGGGAAAAAACATATGGAGGAACATCAGGAAATTCATTTGAAGGAGCATATGATATCATTGAATGCAATGAAGGAGATGGCTATATTATGGTAGGAGTAGGCTTTTCCAATGATGGCACCATCACTAACAGCTATGGTGCTAGAGATGGTTGGCTTATCAAAGTTGACCTTAATGGAGAAGTAGTTTGGGCTCAAAATTATGGAGACGAATATGGGAATGTTTTTTACACCATTAACTCCACCGAGGCAGGTGGTTACCTTATGGGGGGAGCTACATCGGACTCTCTTGGAGAACCTGGTCATTGGGTAGTAAAAATTGACGGCGATGGCAATGTATTGTGGGATGCAAAGTATGCAACCTTTCCAAGTAGTATAGAAAATGCAGTTTATGCCATACAGGAATTACCCAATGAAGATGTTTTAATTGGAGGGGAAGCCTATGTTGACCTTGGAAGTGTGGCTAGACTGGGAAGTGTATCTGTTGGCGGTTTTGTCTGTCAAGCAAATGCTGGAGACACCCTTATTCAAAATACTCCAAACACTACTATTTGCGACAATATTCCTGTTTATACAACGCTCAATTACAATGAAGATAGTTGCTATACTCATACTTATATCTTAATAGATGATGGCAGCAATGTGGTCGCACAAACAGAAGATGGCATTTTTGATCTAGGTAATTTGCCTTATGGTGCGTATACTTTTTATGCCTTAAATTATCAAACAAATACCTTGTCTATTGACACTTTGCTTAATTTAGAAGATTTGACAAATGTATGTTTTGATACTTTGAGAATGACTTTCACCTTTAATGAAACAAATTGTGATGACAACTGTGAGTTGACCAACGACTACTTCGACGAAACCACTTGCCAATGTGTCAACGAAGCTCCCCTATCAGATGACGCTTGTTTTATTTTTGATGCCGAAAATTGTTTGCTTGTACCCATTGAGTTTGAATGCGATGACTCCTGCGACTTAACCACTGATACTTTCAATTATGATACTTGTGAGTGTGAGTTTAGTGAACCAGAAAATCTAGGAGATGGCTGCTATCTATTATCAGAAGAATGTGCCCCAGGTGAAATGGCTGTCTTAATGGTGCTTGACATTACCCAAAGCTCGTCTTATGGAATGTATTGGTCATTAACGCCTGCTCCTAATACTTACGTTAGTCCTCTACCAACAGGCGGCTCCGATTTAGACTTTGCGGCTCCTATAGAATTTTATGGCTTATATGACGAACCCATTGTTGGTCCAGCAGACTATCTAAGCAATCAAATGGATAGCTTTGTCATTTGCTTGGATACAAGTGTCTCCTATACCTTTAGATTTTATAGTGTTACTTTTGGTTTTGCAGATTCTTGGGCTGGTAGTAATTGGTCCTTGTCAATTATCGAAGTCATAGACGATCCAGACAATCCCCTCAATGGCTGCGATTTGGTCATTAATTCCTCTCCTAATAATGGGATGTCCGACGAATATTCTACAATAGATCTTGAAGATAGTTATACCATCACTCCCAATAATGAAAACTTAGTGACTTTCTGTACAAACACCATTTATGGTTGCAACAATCCCAATGCCTGCAACTTTGATCCTCAATCCAATACCGATGATGGCAGTTGTATAACAAGTAATAGTCCCAATGCGACCGCCTCTATCAATGGTTTGACAGACTATTATCCCATTTGCTTAACAGACAATGATTCCCAAATCATTACAGTAGAAATAGATACACCTTTTGTTCTTGGAGACAAT
>JAHDIA010000115.1:5807-11949 GCA_020631035.1 Chitinophagales bacterium
GGCTGCTATACTGTACTAGACCAAATTTTTCTTTATCGGGACAGTACTTCGGCTTGTACAAATTTTGCTTGCATTGATGCTACTGCTTGCAATTACAATCCCGATGCCATATTTAATGACAATAGCTGTATCTATCCCATAGATGGGTGCGATTGCAACGACAATCTCGGCTGTACCGATCCCCTAGCCGACAACTACAATCCCGATGCCACCTGCAACGATGGTTCTTGCGAATACAAAAGCGAATGTACTCTCAACGCCTCCGCAGAAGTCATCTGCAATCCACAAGGCAATTTGTACCAAGTCCTATTCGTCTTTACAGGCGACCTCAGTGGAGATGGTTATTTAGTTGTCAACAATCTAACAGGTGATGTTGTACAAAGCAATGACAACTTTTTTACAAGTGAATCATTTGAAGTTGGGACAGGATACTCCTACTCAGTCCTACTCGGAAGTGATACCGATTGTGGGCTGTTGTTCTCCTCGGCTGTGGTCAGTTGCACCGTCACTTCTGTCGAACTAATAAGATTTAAAGGCAGCACCAAAACACAAGGCAATTTACTCCAATGGACGACTGCAAGCGAGGATAACAGCAGTGCCTTTATCATCGAAAAGTCCAAGGATGGACAAAGCTTTGAATACTTAACTCAAGTAGCCGCACAAGGCAATAGCAACACTACCCAAAACTACCAAGCCTGGGACAAAACAAACATTGCTGGAACCCAATATTACCGCTTACTTGAATTGGATAAAAATGGAAAGCAAACAATCGTGTCCAATGTAATTGCCTTGAACAGAGCAAGTACACAAAACATTTCTATCGCGCCTATCCCTGCAACAGACAACATTCAAATTCAATTTGAAACCAAAGAAACAAGCAATGCCCAAATGAGCATTTTTGACATTACAGGCAAGTCAATAGATATGCAAAGTATTGAAACCACTACAGGCGACAATCAAGTAAATTTAAACATTGCCCACTACCCTAGCGGAACCTACTTCCTACAAATTACCAATGGGCAAACCGAATGGACCGCTCGATTTGTAAAAGACTAAACAAAGGCAGCAAGGGCAGTAAGGGCGAATTGCATTCGCCCATTCGCCCTTGCTTTTCTTACTTTTTCAACTCCCCAGGAATCACAATCACCTCTTCTTTTTTGCCTCGACGAATCACTTGCAACTGCACCTTATTCCCAATCATTTCATCGGTCAACAATTTGTGCAAATCGTCTATACCCGTAATGCGTTCCCCCTCAAATCCAACAATAATGTCTCCCGCTCGCAACTCTGAATTGTAAGCAGTTCCATCTGCTTCGGTCGAAATGACTTGAACCCCTGTTTTCTTTTTATCATGCATCATATCCATTGCCCTTAGCAACTTATCAGGAATGCGAGTAGATTGTCCAGCAATCCCAATATAACTCCGTCTCACCTTTCCATCCATAATCAAACGGGTAATGATGTAACGAGCCGTATTGGATGCAATGGCAAAACAAATTCCTTGTGCTGGCAAAATGACTGCCGTATTGACACCAATCACTTCTCCCCTCGAATTGACCAAGGGACCACCCGAATTACCAGGATTGAGTGCCGCATCGGTCTGAATCACATCGTCTATCAATCGTCCACTTTGAGTTCTTAGAGAACGTCCCAAAGCACTCACCACACCCGCTGTCACGGTATGTTCAAAACCATAGGGACTCCCAATGGCAACGGCCAATTGTCCCACCATCAAACGTTGTGAATCACCAAACGGAATGGCATGTAAATCATCGGCAGCAATGCGAATCACTGCCAAATCGGTTGCAGGATCATCGCCTATCAGTTCTGCTTTAAATGTCCGCCCATCCGAAAGGGCAGCTTCTATCTCTTTCGCTCCTGAGACAACGTGGCTATTGGTCACCACAAAGCCATCAGGCGTAATGATAAATCCCGATCCACTTCCATACGGATTTTGACGATTCCTCCCTCGCCCTCTCCGATTCTTAACATCCTTTTTTACTTTGATATGTACCACCGAACGGCTCACCTTTTGCGAACTTGTCACCACCGCCTTAGAATAAGCATCCAACAATGCAAAATCATTTTTACGCTCTTCATTTACCGCTTCATCTGATTGCGGAACCGATGGCTCTTCCTCCAAACCTGTCTGAATAAACTGTATCATACATTTTTTTTAATTACTCGATACCCTATTATGCCAAATGCCATTCCAATGCCTTCAAATGTTAATCCCCCTTAATTTTCTGCCAGATAGTCAGTAGAGAAAATGCATGAATTTTCTCCAAACGAAACGAGAGTACAATGATTTTTTGAACGGAACGCCAAAGCTTCGTTTGCAAAGTGTCTTCCTGCTTTTCGCTTTTGCATGGCAACCGCTGCAATCAGGCGTAGTTTCGCAACTCTTTGTCCTTCGTCTCAAGGCACTTCCTTACGCTACCTCCGACGCTTCCCAAACTTCCCTAAACTTGAATCAAAAAGCATAGGATGAAGCGGGTGGATGAAATCTACGACGCAGCCCAAAGCACGCGCCCGATAACCAGCAGACACGCAGCCTAGTACCACACACATTGCACCATAAAAAACAAATACAAAAAAAGACAATACCTACATCTTTTCCCTACAATTTTAGGCTATATAAATAATTAATTTTAACTTAACGACTCCTAATATTTTCAATTATTTTTTCACTATAAATTAACATTGCATTGAATACAAAATTCTGGGACTCCTTGAGAATTATTTATTTATAGGTGGATCAGGCAAATAAGTCCCTCACACTTCTTTGTGTTGAATGCTAATGTTTACGCTTAACCTAATCTACAAAACAATGTTTCCTCAAAAGTCATAAAAATCTTATCTAATTCATTAATAAAACCAAATATTTATCCTAGCTAAAAAGAAACCTTGTATGAAAAGACTTATTTACTTACTCACATTGCTATGTGTGAGCCAAATTATTTTTGCACAAACACAAGAGGAACTGGGTATAGAATCCTGTATTGCGCCCTGTCCCTCCACAAAACAGTGGCACGAAGCAAAAATGGAAAACAATCCTGAATACAAAAAACATGTATTCAAAATGGAAGCAATTAGAGAAGAAATGCTTCTACAAAAAAGCCCTGACTGCTCCAATGGTCCATTGCTTGTTCCTGTCGCCATTCACTTCAATTCTGGTGCAGATATGCCGACTACGGCAGCCGAACAAGCTTGTGCTGTTCAAATGACCCAAGAAGTCATTGAGCAACTCAATTTAGACTTTGCGGGTTTAGACCCTGACGCTGCCAACTTCGATGCCAACTTTAGTAGCTGTTTTGGAACAACTGTGGGAGATGCTTGCGTTCAGTTTTGTATTGCCACCCAAAACCACCCCGCTGGTTGGGGCTTAAACAATGGCGATTTGGCAATTACCTTTGGACAAGCAGATTTTAACTACCCTACCCAATTCGGTCTTCCTGGTGGAACGCCTACCAATCCTGACTGGGCTGGGTACTTCAACATCTATGTTGAGCCTGGACTTGCCGATGCAAATGGCGGAGTTTTGGGTATTGCCAATGGTATTCCTGGTCAGCTCAATGGTGACGGTGTAATGATCAATGCTTGTCAATTTGGAGCTTCTGGTGTTACAGGTACTTCTTGTACAGGCTGGAACAACACCTCTACTTGTGGTACAGTTGTTGGCAATACCAATACAACTGAAGGGGAAACCATTTCTCACGAAGCTGGACACTACTTTGGACTTTTCCACATTTGGGGAGATGACATCGGTTGTGTTTTCAATCCAGGTTCTACAACAGAATGTGGTGGTTCTGACCAAGTCAATGACACCCCTAATATGTCTTGTTCTTACTCTGGCTACCTTGGTTGTTCTTCTGGTCACACTAGCTGTGCGGATTTACCATCAACTTGTGGCTCTGAAGATATGTATATGAATATTATGGCTTATGCACAAGACCCTTGTTCTTATATGTTTACCTCTGGACAGGCAGATGTTCTATACTCCACAGTTGCAGGTTTTGGTTTTACCAATATGCCCCCTCCACAATGTGAACCACCTGTTTGTGCCACAACAGCCACCTCTTTGTTCAGTGATATGGATGAGACTTGCTTCCAAGCAGGAACCTATACCCTACCCAATACCTATCCAGGTTTAGTCATAGATGAGACTTCAGGGGCTACCTATACCTGGAGTACTGGTGGCTACTTAGGTGCTGGTGGAACTGCTCTAGCTAGTAATTCTTATAGCTTGACCAATCCAGCTACTTGTACACCTGAAGATGTAGTATTCTACCTCAATGTAGGTTGTTCTATTGATCCTGTTGTACAAATAGATGGCGGAACATTTACTTTGACTGTTTATCCAGATACACAAAATGGCTGTCCTGATGTATCGGGTTGTACCGATCCTACAGCCTGTAACTATGATGCTATGGCGATCTGTGACAATGGTATGTGCCAATTCCCAGATGGTTGTACCGACCCAACAGCTTGTAATTACAATCCCGCAGCTACTTGTGACGATGGAAGTTGTCAACCAGCAGGTTCCCCTACTTGTCCTCCTATCAACAATGTTTGTACAAGTGCAACTGATATTTCATCTGCTTTCTCAGCTTGTCCAAATACTTTTGAAAGCTTAGGCCCTTATGACAATACCAATGCAACTTCTGAACCTAGCGATTTGACCTACACCAATTATGCTGGAAGCGAAACAGATGCAGCAGGTAATTGCTGTTTGTGCGAATTAGACAATGGAGAAGCTACTACTACAGAGCTACACAATACTACTTGGTATACCTTTACACCAACTTTGAGTGGTACATACGACATTGAAGCCATTGCACAAAGTAGCTCAAATGGATGTGGAGCAACTTATGGCAATTCAGAAGATACCCAAATTTTGATTTATGAAAGTGCGGATGGTAGCTGTAATAGCTTGAGCTTCTTAGGATGTAATGAAGATGGTCCAAGTGCGGCTGGAACCAATTACCCGGCGGGTGGCACCTTTACCTTTACGGCGGGTACAACCTACTACTTAATTGTAGATGAATATTATTTCAATGGCTTAGAATTTGGTTCTTTTTGTTTAGAAGTCACTCTACAAGGTACTTGTCCAATGAATACAGGTTGTACCAATCCTTGTGCAAGCAATTATGACCCAACTGCTATTACCGATGATGGCTCTTGTATTTTACCCAATTGTGATGACGGATGTGCTTTAACTACAGACTCCATTGATCCTGCAACTTGTCTATGTGTCAACACTCCACCAAATGTAGATGATGGTTGTGCCTTAACAACGGATTCGTTTGATGCAGTCAATTGTGTCATTATCAATACACCACCAAATGTGGATGATGGATGTGCCCTAACAACAGATTCGTTTGATGCAGCGAATTGTGCAATTGTCAATGATCCACCAAATGTAGATGATGGCTGTGCCTTAACGACAGACTCGTTTGATGCAGCGAATTGTGCAATTGTCAACACACCACCAAATGTAGACGATGGTTGTGCCTTGACTACGGATTCTTTCGATGCGGCAAACTGTGCAATCTTAAATACTCCACCTTCTTGTGATGATGGCTGTGCTTTAACAGTGGATTCCTTCGATGGTGCCAACTGTCAATGTATTAACACTGAACCCAATCCTGACGATGGATGTGCTTTAACTACAGACTCTTTTGATGCGACAAATTGTGTAATCATAAATACTCCACCAAGTGTAGATGATGGATGTCCTTTAACAACGGACTCTTTCGATGCAGCAAATTGTGCAATCCTCAACGATCCACCAAATGTAGATGATGGTTGTGCTTTAACTACAGACTCTTTTAACCCCATTAACTGTAGCATCATCAATACTCCACCAAATGTGGATGATGGTTGTCCTTTGACGACAGACTCATTCGATGCAGCAAACTGCGCTATCCTCAATACTCCACCCAATGTGGACGATGGATGCCCTTTAACAACAGATAGCTTTGATGCGGCGAATTGTGCAATCGTAAATACTCCGCCTTCTTGTGATGATGGCAATCCCAATACTACTGATTCTTTTAATGCAGTCAGTTGCCAATGTCTCAATATTGACAATTGTATGTATGGTTGTATAGATCCTAATGCTTGTAATTATGATCCTGCT
>JAHDIA010000116.1:0-10690 GCA_020631035.1 Chitinophagales bacterium
ATATAGCCCTCGTATCAGTCTTCGCCCCCGATTGCTTCCCAACCCCAGTCGAGGGCATTTTAGAATAGAGTTGCCCCAAGAACTGCCTCCGATAGCCTCCATTCAAGTGTTCAATGCAAGAGGGGCATTGGTGGCTCAAATAGCTCCAGCCAACACTGCCAATATTTACCTACCTAATTTGGTCCAAGGACTATATCTTGTTAAAATACGGTTAAAAGACCAAGGCATATTTACTCAAAAGTTGATAATGGAATGATTTTGGTTTATTTTGGTGTGTGATATATATAGAAATATTATGTATATTTCTATTTGTATAATGATTTAGTGGCGACGAAGGGCAAAACATGCCACTTACGCCCGATAGAAACGGATATGGTGATAGGAACTTGTAGAGACGCACGGCTGTGCGTCTATGTGTACGTGACGGTGAAACAAATGGGCATATTCCCAAACCATCACCATAGCAGTGGATAGCGGGGAGACCCTATGCAAACGAATGCCGCAAACATTCCGTCCCATTCAAAAAAATGACAGTCATTATAAAGACGACACCTTTTTAATAAGAAGCTTCAAAGGTGTCAGCTTTATTGGTCAAGAAATAAACTAAAACACCACCAATATGCTCAACAAAATAACCCTACTGGCATTGGCACTCCTCCTAGGCTTTTCCTCAAGTCAGCCCTTGTCAGCACAACTATTCAAAAAAAAGGAGAAAGCCCCAGAGCCCACCGAACAAAGTGATGAGAAAAAAGAAGAGGGAAAGAAAGACAAAAAAGACGACAAAGACATTCTTAAAACTTGTGTCAAATCTGAAGGCTTGTTCGAGATACAACAAGACACCACCAATGGTACCACTTATCTCGGCATCAAGGAAGATCAAATTGGCAAAGAGTACATTTACTTTAGCTATACCGAAAATGGTCCGATTTGGGCTGGACATGTTCGGGGAATGTTTAGGGGAAACAAGGTATTCAAAATACGCAAGCACTACGAACGCATCGAGTTTGTAACCCAAAATACCCAGTTTTATTTTGACGAAGATGCCGCCATCAGCAAAGCCAAAGATGCCAACATTAGTGAGGCAATTATGGTGAGTGCCAAAATTGAAAAAACTGACAAAGACAGTAAGACGCACTACATCAAAGCCGACGACTTGTTTTTGACAGAAAAAATTCAAAAAATACAACGTACCCCACCTAGTGGACCAATGGCCGCTAAGATGTTCAAACTGGGTAAGTTGAGTAAAGACAAATCGAAGTACAAAGACATTCGCAACTACCCCAAAAACACCGACATAATCGTTGATTATGTATATGAAAACCCAATGCCTCAAAACCGAGGTGGAAACGACATTACTGATGCCCGTTACAATACCATTACCTACCAACACAGCATCATCGAAATGCCCGACAATGACTATCAGCCTCGTTACGATGATTCAAGAGTAGGATTTTTTACCCAGAGAGTAACGGATATGACTTCGACCAGTTATACACCTTATAGAGATTTGATTAACCGTTGGCATTTGGTCAAAAAGAATCCAGAAGCCCCAATATCGGAACCTGTAGAACCAATCACTTGGTGGATAGAAAATACGACCCCCAAAGCTTTTCGTCCAATTATCAAAGAAGCTGTCGAAAAATGGAACATTGCTTTTGAACAAGCAGGATTTAAAAATGCTGTAGTGGTTAAAATACAACCCGACGATGCCGAATGGGATGCGGGAGACATTCGCTACAATGTATTGCGTTGGACTTCTTCTCCTTATCCACCTTGGGGCGGTTATGGTCCTAGCTTTGTTAATCCGAGAACAGGGCAAATTTTGGGAGCCGATATTATGTTGGAACTTGCTGCTTTAAAAGGCGATATTTTTCAAAGCAAATTGTATGGAGCAGGCGGCTCGTCTAATGTAGAATGTGCAGGCATTCCACACGCAATCTTAAGTCATGAATCTTTGTTGCAGTCTGAGGATACTGATTTTGGACATCAGAATTGTTGTGCCATTGGTGGATTGATGCAAATCAACAACATTATGGGGATGACCTACCTCAAATCAGGCAATGAATTTTCAGAGGAACAGGTTTCTGATTTGGTTCGAGAAGCATTGCATTATTTGGCATTGCACGAAGTAGGACACACCCTCGGACTCAATCACAATATGAAGGCGACCAATTTGCATTCACCCCGCAATGCACACAAAAAAGACTTGACCGAAAAAGTTGGCTTGTATGGTTCGGTGATGGATTATCCCGACATCAATTTGGCAAGTGATAGAAGCAAACAAGGCAATTACTTTACAACGACGCCAGGACCTTACGATTTGTGGGCTATTGAGTTTGGTTATTCAACTGCCTTAGAGGGAGAAATGGAAGAACAAAAACGTTTGGACGAAATTTTGGAACGTTCAACCCAAGCGGAATTGATGTTTGGAAACGATGCAGATGATATGCGCGCACCAGGCAAAGGCATTGACCCAAGAGTGATGATTTTTGATTTCTCCAATGATCCCATCAAACACGGTGAAGAAAGAGTGAGACTCATCAAAGATATGTTGCCTGAATTAAAAGATAAATTTACCGAAGATGGACAGAGTTACCAAGAATTATTGGTGGCATACAATGTCTTGACGGGCAATTTGTATTCCGTCTTTTCTACAGCAAGCCGTTTTGTAGGAGGGATTTATGTAGATCGTGCCGTAAAGGGACAAGAAGGAGCGACCAAACCTTATACGCCTGTGCCATATGCACAACAAAAAAAGGCAATGAATCTATTGACCAAACACTTGTTTAGCCCAACAGCTTTTGACGAACCCAATGAAATTTACAATTACTTGCAAAGACAACGTAGAGGATTTGATTTCTTTAGTAGATCAGAAGATCCCAAATTACACGACCGTTTTGCTCAATTCCCCAATGCGGTCATCAGTCATTTGTTGCATCCCAATGTATTGCGTAGATTGACCGACAGCCAATTGTATGGCAACGAATACTCCGTCTTTGAAATGACCAATGATTTGACCAATGCCATTTTTAAGGGCGATGGAGGAGAGGTAAATACCTACCGTCAAAATATGCAAATTGACTATGTGAAAAAATTGTTAGCAAGTCTTAAAAGTACGGCATATGATGATGTGGCAAAATCTTCTTTGCTCTATCAAGTCAAAGAAATTGAGAAAATGGTTAAGGGCAATCAAGGTGGTGGCGCAACCAAGGCACACCGTATGCATATGGCGCATTTGATAGAGATGGCAATGAAGGGGAAATGATGTGCCCATGACCTTAATAATGGTTTAATAATGTTACATAATGTAAAAACAAATAAAAATTCCCTCAAATTTTTTAAATTTGGGGGATTCTTTTAGAAAATACAATTAAAATGAATACTAAAATCCTATCATTGTTATTGATTTTTGGTTTGGCATTCGCTTCTTGTGGCAATCAAGGAGGAAGTGCTGGAACCGATCCAGGGCAAGCTCAAAAGGAAGCTATAGAGAAAAAAAATGACCAAACTGCACCAATAAAGGCTACTCAAGATAAAAAAGCAAATAAATTAAAAGCGATTACTAAAACGACTCCAAAGACAGCACACTAGCAATGTCAATTGGGTAGGCATCAAAGATTTAGAAAGTGCGCAAAAGAAAGAAAAGCGTAAGGTAATGGTCGATCTTTACACCAACTGGTGCGGCTGGTGTAAGCGTATGGATAAGGCAACTTTCCAACATCCCCAAATTGCCGATTATCTCAATGATAAGTTCTATGCAGTTAAGTTCAATGCAGAAGATCAAAGCACCATTAACTTCAAAGGAGCAGACCACAATTTCAAAAAGGCTGGTCGAAGAGGTTACAACGAATTGGCTTACAAATTTGCCAATGGTCGTATGAGTTATCCAACCATTGCCTTCCTAGATGAAAACCTCGACCGTATCGATTCTTATCCAGGTTTCAAACAACCCAATCAGTTCGATGCTTTGTTGAACTTTATCGAAAAAGACCATTACAAAAACTCTAGCTTAGCAGAATTTCAAAGAGGCTTTAAATCAGATATTGCTGCTGCAAAACCAAACAATGTTGTAAAGCCAAGAACCAATTCCAATGCTAGAGCCAATTTGAAGCCAGGTGCCAAAAAGACCATCAGATTGGACAAAAACGCTATGCAACCCAAAAACAATTAAGACTTTACTTACTTAGTTATCAAACTATATAATTATGAATCGCATCATCTTTGCTTAGATGGTGCGATTTTTTTGTGGATTGGGAAATTCAAGATTGAAAATTCCTTGTAGCTTTAAGTTTGCAACTTAAAGCCCTCACTCTGCGAGTTTGCAACTCGCTTTAGAAACAAATTAATCTTCAATTTTCAATTTTGAATTCCTCCCCCCAGTAACAAAAGTCCTATTTTTTGTATATCTTGTAAGTAGGCAAGTAGTCATTACCCATAATTACTGCCTGCGCCAATATGTTTAAAAGGTTTTTACGTGCTAAAGTAAAATAGTGCCTACTGCAATTAGTAGGGCTAAGTGAAGAAGTATTCCCCATTCGTTCACTCCTTAAAATAGCAAACATGAAACGATCAATTGTTCTTTTGCTGACGACCATTCTTATTGGAAGTTGCTGCTTCCTCAATCCCGATAAATTTTGCAAACGAGAATGCGACTCCAATGACGAAAACTGCGACAATGTATGTGTCCGCTGTTTTTGTACCAATGGTGTATTTGACCCCGACCAAGGTGAAGAAGGCATCGACTGTGGCGGACCTTGTAAACAAGATTGTGGAGCAAGACCCCCAGTAGCGACTTGTAACGACAACATTCAAAACGGCGACGAAGAAGGTGTTGACTGTGGCGGTTCTTGCCCCAATGACTGTGACGACGACCCACCCATAGCCACTTGTAACGACAACATTCAAAACGGTGACGAAGAAGGCGTTGACTGTGGCGGTTCTTGTCCAAATGACTGTGATGACGATCCACCACCCACAGCGACTTGTAACGACAACATTCAAAACGGTGACGAAGAAGGCGTTGACTGTGGCGGTTCTTGTCCAAATGACTGTGATGATGACCTACCACCACCGACAGCCAGCTGCGATGACAACATCCAAAATGGCGATGAAGCAGGCATCGACTGTGGAGGTACGAATTGTCGTCCTTGTCACTGTTTCGATGGCATTCAAAATGGCGATGAAACAAGTGCCGATTGTGGGGGCAGTTGTCAAGCTTGCCATTGCGTCAGTTGCCAACAAGATGGCGACGAAACGGGCATTGATTGTGGACCTTCCTGTGATAGAAAATGCCCTCAAAACATAGACGAACGCAAAGAATTAATGATAACCAACCTCAATGTAGTTGAAGATCCCATTGAGGCACTTAGTACCAATGGTTCTTTCCATATTCAAACCCTTTTTGATCGCTTGGCAGTAGCCTCTGGTCGAACAGCCAAAGAGGTGATGTTACAGTTCTTAACTTCTTGGGAAGACACCAATCTTTCAATGAATGGTTTTAACATAGCTGCTCGACCTTCCATTCGTAGCAAAGTGATTGACCTCTGGAAGCAAAGAGATGGACAGGCAGGTGCATCAGATGCCGCTTGGAATATGAACTTTGCCAATGCGCCTTTCCGTTTGTTGGCAATAGTCAACCGTTTCGATTTGTTTGACAAAGCGGGAAGCGATGTCGCCAATGCAGGAGAAGGGCGTTTTGTTTTTTGTGTAGTCAATCCTGATGGGACAGGGGCACAATTTACCATCATTTTTGAATACAAATTGCCCGCCAGCAATGAAGCAGAATTGATAGAGTGGGCAGAAAGATGGCATGCCTTGGCAACAGCAGGGAATTTTGATAGAAACTACATCAATGCTCTAAAAGCCATAACTGATGACTTTGCCACTTGTGCCAACCTAGCCCAAATTCGTACCAATGAAGTCCATTTAGAAGCTCCTTGGGAGTTGCGAGAGTTCAACATCAATTGTGGCAATAGTACACTCTTTGAGGTAAGCCGTAAATTGACCCCTGATGATCGCTTCAACAATACAGAGCGTTTGAGACAATTCATAGAAAACAATGCCGATGCCCTCAATCAAGACCTAGTCACCTTTGAAGAAGGAGATGGATTCTTGGCTGGCAAGGTAACAACTCCATTTCCACCAAGGCAATTCTTTTGGAATGCCCCAGGTTTGTCTTTTGACAATACTTTGGCAAGACACCGTTTGTCTTTCAATACGTGCAATGGCTGCCATGGTGGCGAAACCCAAACAGATTTCACCCACATTGACCCACGAAATGCAGGAAGCGAAGCCCAGTTGTCAGGTTTCTTAGAAGGCATTTGTGTAGATGACCCACTCACCAACATTGGGCGCTTTTTCGACGACCTAAGAGACCGAGCGGTCATCCTAGAAAAATTTAGTCAGCCTTCCCTTGAGAGTATAAGGGAAATGGATGTATCTAGTATTGTAAGAGATAGACGAAATCGGACACATTGATTGAGTTATTGTTAAGAAAGCAAGTGGATTTTCCACTTGCTTTCTTCGGTTTACTTACATAAAAACAAAGTCTCTAAATATTCAAAAAATAAACCGACTTGATAACCATCAACTAAGGCATGATGCACTTCTACGGAGACAGACATTTTCTTTTCGCCTCGCTCTTCGTAGATTTTGCCAAAAACAATTTTGGGAATGGCATCTTTGTTTCCCCAACGCCTGGCGTGTTGAAAACTGGTAAAGTTAATCCAAGGAATAACGGAAAAATGAATCAAATCATCTTTGGTATATTCTGGTGCAAAAACTTTTTTTGCTTTAAATTTAGTCAGTTTTTGACTAGCATTTTTACAAAAAAAATCTAGCTTAGGATCATAATCAAAATAACAAAAACCAAAAGTCTTGTCATCAAACAAAACAGTAGAGCCTCCATGAATAATGTCATGACATACCACTTTCTCTTCTCGTAATCTATATTTAAATTCCTCAATTTTATTGGCAGCTTTGATGGCACAATGCAAATTGGCAAGAAAAATAGAGAGTCCCGCTTCTTTACAATATTCCCAAAAAGGAGTAACGCACAAATGAGCCGTCATATTGAAAAAAGGCATTTCGTATTCTTTAAAAAAGTAGTACAAATCTTTGCGTTTCCACTGTGTGATGTCAATTTCTCTAGGCATTTTTTCTAAAATTCTATCACAAAGTTAAATTTATTTTGCTTGGAATCAGAAGCGTCGGATGAGCGGGCGGATGAACGCTTGTACGAAGGACAAAATATGCGTTGGCTAACCTGATCGAACGCAGCCACAATGTCCATAACGTTGCCCCATCATTTTTACCATCACTAACTCAAAACGAGTTTGCTTTCAAAAAAGAATTGTTCTTTTCCTTCTATTGGTTCTAATTCGTTTAACCAAATTGCATCAGGATTGTATTTGGCAAAAAATGGTTTGCCAACCCAATTTGGATTTCTTGCTTGAAGGAAGTTGAGGGCAAATATTTTTTTATTGCCAACTTGGCTTACACCCAATATTTGTACTTTTCCAGGATTGGCGGACATACTTGGCCCTCTTACGGTTCTTGCCAAACCACTTACTTGTTTGTATGCATTTCGATATATTTTCCACGCATTTTCTAAGGTGACCGCAAAATAACCTTGTGCGCCAGTATCGCGTGCGACAAACATATAATAGGGAATGCAACCCAATTTTACTTGTAGTCGCCACATTTCTGCCCATTCATTAGCAGAATTATTGATGTGGTTCATTATTGGAGATTGCGTTCTAATGACCGATCCTGTATTTAAGATTCTTTTGATAGCAATTTGAACGGCTTCTGTTTTTAATTCATTTGAATGATTAAAATGAGCCATAAATGCAAGCTGAATGCCACTGTTTACAACCTTTTCGAAGAGCCTTAATAAATCATCAGAATCTTTATCATTTATAAATCTATAAGGCCAATAACCCAATGCTTTTGTCCCAATTCTAATGCTTTGTAAATTGGGCAAATCTGCATTTAAAAGCGGGTCAATGTATTCTTGAAGTTTTTTAGCAGACATAACCAAAGGATCGCCTCCTGTGAAAAGAACATCGGTGACTTCTGGGTGTTCTTGTAAGTATTTAACCAACAAATCTGTTTCTTTCGTAGCAAATTTTAATTCATCTATTCCTACAAATTGTGGCCACCTAAAACAAAACGTACAGTAGGCATGGCAAGTTTGGCTATTGCTAGGGAAAAACAGAACCGTTTCTTTGTATTTGTGTTGGATACCCGATAATTCCTGATCGCCTAAGAGCGGGATATTGTCTTTTTGTCCAGCAGGATGTGGATTTAATTCATATCTGATTTTATTGGCAACTAAGTTCAGGTATAATTTTCTTTTAAGGCTTGTTCCATCTCTTTAAAATGCCCTGAAGAAAGCATTTCTTTTTGAGGGAAGGTTAGTTGGTAAATAGGGTCATTGGGCAAATTTGTCCAATCTATTAGCTCATCTACAACATAATTATTGGCTTTAAATGGAAGGACATTTCCAACCACTCTAATGGCATCAATTTGATCTTTCGACAAGGAGGATTGAATCTGTGGTAGCGTTTCATAATTCTTTAGGGTGTAAACTTTGTACTTCTTTTTTTCGTTTGTCATAAATAAATGTTTCGTTATATAATCGTGCATTACTCCTCAGTAGGATAAGCTAATTACTGGTCTATTCTAATATTATTGTTTTTTTCTCATATATTAGCTGTAATTGTCATAACTGGGGATTTTGTAGATAATTGGAACTATTTTGAAAAGTATGGATTGTTATGGGCAACTCTCCTCGTTTCAGGAACATTTTGTCTGGTTTACCCTGCATGTTTTGCCTGTACAGCACACTTATCCATCGCCATACGCCACACTTCAAATAATAATTATAAAATGGTGTTCCTTTTTCGCACTCACAATTTTTAACTCATAGTTTATAACTCGTCATTCCTTTCGTATCTTTAAGACCAAATAACGCTAACCCATTATGCAACAATTGACGACCTTATCCCTGATGGCTACTTTATGTTTTCTGCTCTTTTTTTGTGGCAAATGTGGCAAAGACAATGAAGAAGAAATGACCGATGATCCCATAACTATGGAAGAAGTGGAAGATACAATGGATACAGCAACAATGGACACTGCAACAGTGGACACGATGTTGCAAGTGGCATTTGACGATACCATTCGTTTTGCCAGTTTCAATGTGTCAATGTTTCGGAATAGCGAAGGGCAGTTGCTTAATGAATTGAGTACACCAAACAGCCCTAAGATAAAGTATGTGGCAGAACAAATTCAGAGAGTCCGCCCCGATTTTCTAGCATTGATGGAATTTGATTACGATGCCAGTGGGGAATCATTGCAATTGTTTAGAGACAATTATTTGGAAGTGAGCCAAAATGAAGCTGATACCATACAGTATGCTTATGCCTATGCCGCACCTTCCAATACAGGTGTCTTGAGTGAAGTCGATTTGAGTGGCGATGGCAACATCAATTTGCCCAATGATGCTTATGGATTTGGCAATTTCGCAGGACAATATGCTTTTGCTGTATTATCAAAATATCCTTTGGATTTGGACGGCGTACGAACTTTCCAGAACTTTTTGTGGAAAGATATGCCCGACGCTTTGTTGCCTGAGACAAGCAATGGCGAATCCTATTATTCAGAGGAAGCAATAGAGGTATTTCGTTTGTCCTCCAAAAACCACATTGACATTCCCGTACAGTTTCCAAATGGAGAAAATATTCACGCCTTATTGGCACATCCAACACCTCCCGTATTTGATGGAGCAGAAGACCGCAACGGCAAACGCAATCACGATGAAATTCGTTTGTTGGCAGACTATATTTCGGATGCCACCTATTTGGTCGATGACAATGGGCAGAGTGGAGGATTGTCAGCAGGTTCAAACTTTGTCATTATGGGCGACTTAAATGCCGACCCAATTGATGGAGACAGTGTAGAGGGAGCGATGCAACAACTGCTCAATCATTCGTCGGTGAGTGGAGCAGTGGCAACAGGCACAAACATTCCAAGCAGTCAAGGAGGAGCCGAACACAACCAACAAGCTGGTGACGAAGCCGACCCCTCTTATGACACTTCTTTTTTTGGTTTGCGGATAGATTATGTATTGCCTTCCCAAAACTTTAACATCATTGATTCGGGTGTGTTTTGGCCTTCGAGCCAAGAGGATTATTATTACCTGGTTGCAAACCAAGCCAGTTCCGATCACTTAATGGTATGGGTTGATTTTACGTTTTAAAAAAAGAAAGGTGTCACCTTTTTATAGTAGATATTAGTCAAATAAAGAGTGACATATTAAAGGTGACACCTTAGATTTAAGTATCATTTAGTCTTTTACTACAAGCCCAGTTCCTTTTTGCGCTTTTGTAGCAATTCGTCCACTACAATTTTATCTCCATCCTTGATGCTTTCATCAACGATGAGCAAAATGTATTTTTTGCCTTTTGCTTTAAAGAATATTTTTTGACCAATTTTTAAATTGACTCCACTTCTAGAATTGGGAGACAAATTGGGATTCATTACACTAGGAATGATGAGCGGAATGGATTTATTAGACTTGTTCAATAAGTCAAAGCTGATGCTCGTAGAAGAATTTGCCTTGGGTGTATTGGATGTAGATTTGGGTGTAGGAGTTGACTTGGCTTTGGTATCAAGTTGATTGACT
>JAHDIA010000116.1:10700-11938 GCA_020631035.1 Chitinophagales bacterium
AGAATTGGGAGTTGGGATTCATTACACTAGGAATGATGAGTGGAATGGATTTATTAGACTTGTTCAATAAGTCAAAGCTGATGCTTGTTGAGGAATTGGCTTTTGTTGTAGGAATTGGCTTTTGTTTTGGGGTTGACTTGGCTTTGGTATCAAGTTGATTGACTGCCTTACCAGCATGTGCAATCTTAACAGAGATGGCTTGATTGGATTCATTTTCAAGTACCAGTTTTCCATTTTTGTTGACGATTACTTTAGCTTTGCCCTTCATTCCCAAACCAAATCCTTTGATGAAGTCGTTGGAGTTTTTATCAAGTACTTTTACACCTATTCCCTTAAGTGATTTGTTTTTTAAACTGACGGTGTACTGCTCTTTTTGTGGGTAGTCAATTTCGATGCTTTGCTGGGCAGGAATGCTGACCAATGATTGAGTGCTTGAGCAGGAAGCGAACAAGAGAGCGACCATTATTAGGCTGAGGTATTTCATATGATTTGTTTTAATGAAATAATATATTAGCCCAACATTGAGGTGCTTACTTTGTTTGAAATTTAAATTTTTTTAAGATGTTATTCAATACTCCAACCACACTTCAGTTGCCCCACCGTCATTTACGACAGCACTGCGCTCCACTTCCATAAAAGTATTGAGTACTTCCTCTACATTGTTGCGGAGGACACCCGTTCCAATGCCATGAACAATGATTACCCGAGGAATGCGCAATCGAATGGCTTCCTTTAAAAATTCTTTGCATTTAAACTTTTGGTAGTCCAGTTCACCCAATGGCCAGTCGGAGGCATTGTAGTTGGTTTTTTCTAAGTGAAGGTCTAGCGTTCGATTAAAGGAGAGCGATTTTTCAAAATCAAAAAAGTCCATTTCTGATTTTTTGACTTTCTTTTTGATAAGGTCTCTATCAAAACCAGGATCATCGGTGAGTTCTAAGTCGGCAGCCGTCACCACAAACAATTGATGGTCTACCTTAACCTTCGCATATCCATTCGAGTCGGTTCCTTCAAACTTCCCTCTCTTGCCACTAGATAGGATGCGTACCCAATCACCAACCCACCAATCATTTAAGTCCATTTTTATCATTGTTTTAAAGATGTCACTTTTATAAATTTCTCCTTTAAAAGGTGTCACCTTTTTCTTTAATAAGATTATTTACATAATGTATCACTTTCTTTAGAAATAAAAGGTGACACCTTTGATTGATTTGTGAAAAAGTGACACCTTTTCTTTTTCT
>JAHDIA010000838.1 GCA_020631035.1 Chitinophagales bacterium
ATTGAGCTTAAATCTATGTTTATTGGCATAGTGTTGGATAATTGCTTTTTGATAACTCAGATTGCTTTTAAATGAACTTTCTTGAACAAGAGACTCTAAATGAATGCCCAATGTTTGAGCTGTTTCTTGACAAATATGATCGACATCTATTGCTTGCTCTAAAGTTAATCGTTCTTTCCATCTACCCAAAGATTTTGGATTGATTGGTTTGCTCAAATCACCAAACTTTTTTAGCCAACGTTCACGATGTTTTAAGTGAGGAGATTTTTTGATTTTTTCAAATAATTCAGCATAATAAGCACAGTGTTTATTGGCCTCTAACATTTTATCAATACCTAAAAATGTAAGACATTTATTTAAAGTAGTATCTGTATCTTGAATGAGCGATTTGTAGGGAATAAGCAAGATTTTCTTAGGGTATTGTTTTGAACTTTTGTGTAATTCTATATTGATTAATTGCCAGTATTTTGCATAAAACTGAATGCCTTGAGGCGTCCTTCTAGTATTGTTTACATTAGAAGAAACAACATCTCTAGGGTTTCTAATAAGACCGATAAATTTACTTTGAGGATTGTGTTCCAGAAGGGTGCTTATGTGTTGGGTATAAACAGGGTTTTTTTCAATGACTAATTTAGGATCAGGGGTTTGTAACTGATAAGCTTCCAAACTTAAATACAAATACTTTATGGCTTGTACATAATCAAATCCTTCTCCTTCGTCCACAAAAGCTTGCAACATTGTTTGTTTTATTTTTAATACTTCTGGTAAGATGTTGTTTAATTTTTGTCGAGAAGTTATATAATAAATCAAATCATTTACAATGGCAGCTCTGTTTTTTTTAATGCTAAAATCAGTCTTCCTATATCGCTGCATATAATACAAATAAAACCTAAACTCTGCTACACAATGAATTTGGGTATGAGTGCCTAAAATAGACATCAATAAGGTGGTGCCAGAACGTGGCGCACCAACGATAAATGACAATTGTAATTGATGATGTATGTTGGGAGAATGATTCATGTTGTCAATGTAAAGTTATGGTTTGGAGACCTATTTGCAAATCCTTTTAACAACAATTGATACCATCCATTTTCTTTGTCTATTGTTTCTGTGGTGATACTCGTCTTTTGTGTTGACTCAAGATTTTGAATGGTCAAATACGCATTTTTTAATTTAGTGCTTTTGTTTTTGTAAGATTGAGGAGTGACCACCATTCTAACAAACTTGTCTTCTTCTTTGGTTAAAATATATCCGAATCCTTTGTTGTACTCAATAGCTGTTTTGTTTGTTTTCAATACTTTGGCATGCAATTGTTGAATGTCCAATACCTCAAATAAAAATTCAGCCATCAAAATACTGGCACCAATGGGAATGATGGAATTTAAATAATTGACATCTCCTATAAAAATGCCTCCTTCTCCCTCTCTTGCCTCCCAGTCAATGTTTTTTAAATTAATCAAACCAACAGCATTTCCTTTAAAATAAAAAACAAAATATAAATTGCGTACATTGTTGATTGATTCAAACCATTGGATTTGTTGCTCTACTTCGATGGTTTTTTGATACAGCATATTGGACTGTACTTTCGGCGAATTGCGCCACATCCGCACCATCTCCAAATGTGCTTTTTGCAAACTTCTAAATTCTATCCCAAATCCTTTTACAATCATTTTTTAAATTTAAATTTTTTCTTTTTGGACGGAACGCTGGGGGCTTGCGTTTTTTCGGGTCTCCCCGCTATCCGCTACAAGTTGTAGACGCACAGCCGTGCGTCTCTACAAGCTTTCCGCTACTATCGGGCGTAGGCATCGGTTCTGGTGGTTCTTCGTTGGTGCGTTTTTCCATCCGCTTCACGCCTTGCTCCCGTTTTCTGTTCGGGCGAAATTTT
>JAHDIA010000117.1 GCA_020631035.1 Chitinophagales bacterium
CCAGCTGATGGGTATCTTATTATTGCAGAATTGCTAGAAGGGGTAGATTACACTCCTATAGCTGGACAATTAATTAAGTATGGCGTTTCTTATACCGAACCTTATGACGGTTCTACTAACTGTCTATATGTTTCACAAAAAAGACACCTTGCTTGTGTTGAAGCGGTAGATCAAAATCCTGTTAGCATTCCAGACAACTATGATCTTTCCGAGATTGATTTTATTTACCAGATTTGTGCAGGAGATACTTTGGAATTGCCCAATATTTCCTATGAAACAAGTTGCCCTTGTCCACCCAATCCACAAGGACCTTGCGACAATTTCCCCTTCAATGTTTGGAATATATGGAATCCAGATCCAAGCTTAGAGAGTATCAATCAAACCGCAGCAAAAGTTTTTCCAACAACGACTACCTTGTACGAATCCAATCCAAATTTCCCAATGTGTTCTGGTTCTGGTCCACAACCTCCAATCGGTGGAACATCGGCAACATACTTGGTTATTGTAGACAATGGAATTGGCTGCGGTCCAACTGGCTTAGAAGAAAGTGTGACAGTTATCAATGTACCTTCTTGTGTTGGAGATACAGTGACCATTCCTCGTCCCAATGCTTTGAACTGTCCTGTTGATCCATATAATTCACAATTTACAAATTTATTTGATTTAATAGACGACAGTCACCCTACTACTTTGACAGGTGCATTATTCGGCAATACTACCGCTTCTTATAGTACCGTCTACAATAGCGGACCATCGGGTAGTTGCATTTCCTTAACCTATATCTATAATTTTGGAGTGGATTGTATAGAGGAACCAAATCCCAACTGTATCATTACAATGGAGGAATTTTTGGCACTCCCCAACATTGCCAACAACACCGCTCCTGTTGACTATTGTGGCATCGCTTCTATAGAACAATTTACTTATAATGGCAGTAGCTATTTCTTAACCAATGACAATTTTGACACTTCTATGTGCCCTGTCAATGAAGGCTATAGAGTCTACGACTGTAATGGCGAATTTGTTTGTGCAGGTGGGCTTGCACCACAAGACCTTTGGTGTTCTATAGAGTTGCAAACAGCCGCTCAAACAGTTGTAGCTACTTGGGAATATACCCCTGAAACAGATTGTAATTGCCCAGACAACTACGCACCTGTTTATGACCTAAATAGTCAAGAATATTTTAATGACTGTGTAGCAGAATGCCAGGGAGTGAACACTTATTACCATGCAATCATCAATGCTTGCAAGGGCGATACCATTGAATTGCCAATTGTTTATTCACCACAAGATTTTGTGGAACCCAATCAATGCTTGATCGACAATCCAGAAGTAATTTGGTCTAGTAACAATCTAGATGTATCTAATATATTTTGTAACAACCTTGACAATCCAGCTTCTGAGGGTATGTGTGACACTTGGTTAACCATTGCTGATGAAACAGGTGACTACCTAGGTCTTACTGCTCATGCTTATGAAATATGTGGTCCAGGCACTCAGCCCGCATTGGCTGTTTTTGGATCGAATTATATCTACATCAATGTTGAAGACTGTGAAGACCCGCCAAGCAACGAAGACCCAATCTTTGCAGAATATACCTGGTTGGGTTCAGTCTTGAATCCCGACAACTGCAATGACGAAATTGTAAGTGTTTATAACGAAGGAACGTACAGCTTTGTTCACATTGATACTCCAGATGGCGGTACTCTATACTTTGAGGATGGGACTGTTTACTGTAACGACTCCCCAGGATTTTCTTGTGTAGATGCCTACAATTTGGGTAGTGCTGACTCGGAATGGGCTTGTGAAAATGGAGGCAATGGTTCTAATTGTGGCATTGAGGATATATTGCCAAGTCTCAATCTATCTGGTCCCTCACCTAATCAATGTTTTTACACAGGTCTAATAACACAATTTAACTACAATGGAGATACTTATTTCCGTCTTCATACATACCCCAATGAAAATACAGATTTCCCTTGTGGTGTTCAAGAATCTTTTGGGGTAATTATTGATTGCAGTGGAACACATATTTGTGCCATTGGTTTAGTTAGTCCTCCTGTTTGTGATTCAGAGCTATTCACTGCCTCACAAAACGGAACAGTGGTATGGGAATATCAAGAACCCAATAACAACAACGACCAAATCTTTACCGATTATTCTTGGTTGAGTTCTGTGGTCAATCCAAACAATTGTGAAGAAGGAACAACAGTGACCGTTTACAATGCTGGTTCCTACAACTTTTTGTTTGTAGATACAGGCAATGGAACAGGACAATTGTACTACCAAGATGGTACTTTGTATTGTACCAATTCAGCAGGATTTTCTTGTGTTGCAGCTTATAGCTTAACCGAAGTAGAAAGTACTTGGACTTGCGAACAAGGTGGCGGTGGCTATACGTGTAGTGCCGAAGATTTCTTGAGCCTTCCAAATGTTCAAACTTGGCTCGCTGGTCCCACCAATACTTGTGGTGTAGAAGAGGTTTACCAATTTGAGTACAATGGAGATACTTATTTTAAATTGTTTAATTCTGGAGATGGCATTGGTTGTCCAACAGATGTAGGCGGTTGGAGTATTCAAAATTGTAGTGGAGAGAATGGCTGTTCTTTTGGTCCCAATACACCACCTGAGGCATTTTGTGACCAAGCACTTTGGGAGGCAGGACAAAATGCAACGCTTGTCTGGTCATATACTCCACAAAATAACAATACTCAAATCTTCAGTGATTATTTTTGGTTGCCAGCTCTAGTAAATCCAAACAACTGTGATGGTGAAAGCATTACGGTATACAATGCAGGTTCTTATAAATTTATCTACATTCAATATAGTGATGGCAATGGAGATTTGTACTACGAAGATGGAACATTCTATTGTAGTGATGCGCCTGGTTTCTCTTGTGTCAGTTCATATGGCTTAACAGATATTGATGCTTATTGGACTTGTGGCTCTATACCCAACAATCAACCCAATTTTGATGATTATCCTTGGTTGTACAATATTGTTGACCTAGACAATTGCCCACAAAACACCTCAGTAACTGAATTTACCAATGGCAATTACACCTACATTTACATTGCCAATTCAGAAGGCTTGGGTACTATGTATGCCTCAGATGGCACATTGTATTGTACCGATTCTCCTGGATTTTCTTGCATCATTGCTTATGGTCTAAATTCAATGGAGTCGAATACGCTTTGGGCTTGTACATTGGGCAGACCAGAAGGCGACATTCTTGAGGATACCACACCCGAAGAAGAAATAGCTTATAGATTCAATTTAGAAGAATTAAGTGAAGAAGTTGTGTTAGATTTCAGCGTGTATCCCAACCCAAGCAATGGATTCTTTAATGTTCAAATCAAGAGCGAAATTGCACAGGAACAAACAATCAACATTCTCGATATACAAGGGCGTTTGTTGGAAACAATCAACTTAAACCCTAACACTTACAACACCAACATTCAAGTAGATTTGAGCAATTACGAAAATGGAATGTATCTAGTAGAATTGCGTTCGAGCTTCCAAAGTAAAATCGAACGTGTGATGATTCAGCGATAGAATTCTGAATTGAAAACTTAAAATTTAAGATTCATTTGTAAATATTCTCAAGGTCTCTGGAACTTTCCAGGGGCCTTTTTTATTTATACAATCAATGGACACACAAAAAACCATACAACACCCAACATTCTCCACCTACCGATTCCGTCGATTCAGGCGGTTCTTCTAGCATTTATATTCATCCTATTTATGAGGCAACGTCATTGGTTCTAGGCTACATCTTGGTCTGGTTATCGGGCGCATGTTTTGGGCTGCGTCTTCAATTGCATCCACCCGCTTCGTCCTACCCAAATACAAATAAGGCGTGAAGCGGATGGATAAAAGAACCGACGAAGAACGTAGTCCCGATAATCAAATCGGGATTGTGCCTGCCCACAGAACCGATGCCTACGCCTGATTGCAGCGATTGCCATGCAAAAGCGAAAAGCAGGGACACCCGATGAAAACGAAGCCCCAAATGTTCCGTACAAATAATCAATCAAATATTTTTACCTTTGCAGCAGAAAAATCACATTTAAAATGAACATCATACAAATATTAAAACAACACACACAAGACGCCATTAAAAACCTATACGATGCCGATTTTGAAAGCAACAAAATCATCATCAACGAAACCATCAAAGATTATGAAGGAGATATGACTGTTGTGGTCTTTCCCATTGTCAAAATTGCTCGCCAAAAACCAGAACAAGTAGGCGACAGCATAGGACAATATTTACAAGAAAAATTGGATTTCATTACAGGTTTTAATACCGTCAAAGGATTTTTAAATTTATCTTTTAGCGATGCTTTTTGGCTTGACAAACTGAACGGAATTGCTGCCAATCCCAATTATGGAATGCAGCCCAGCAATGACCAAACAGTTGTATTGGAATATTGTGGTCCCAATACCAACAAGCCCCTCCACCTTGGACACATCCGTAATATGGTTTTGGGTTATTCGGTTGCCGAAATATTAAAAGCCAATGGTTACCAAGTTCACAAAGTCAACATCCTCAACGATCGGGGAATTGCCATTTGTAAATCAATGTTGGCTTGGCAAAAATTTGGCAATGGCGAAACACCCAAAAGTACACAGAAAAAAGGCGACCACTTTGTAGGAAACTACTATGTTAAGTTTAACAAAGAACTTAACAATGAATACAAAGCTTGGCAAAACACTGAAGCCGCAAATGTAGCCTTACAAGAATGGCTCCCAGGCAAAGCTGCCCAAAAATTAGCTGAGTCTGGAAAAGATGATGCAAGCATAAAAAGTACCTTTTTCAAACAATACAAAAATGAGTATACCAACAAATACTCTGCTCTAGGACAAGAAGCAAGAGAAATGTTGGTAAAATGGGAAGCAGGCGATGTAGAAGTTCGGGGCTTATGGGAACAAATGAACAATTGGGTCTACGAAGGTTTTGAACAAACCTGGCAACGTTTGGGCATTGACTTCGAGGAACATTACAAAGAGTCGGAACACTACGAAGCGGGCAAAAAAACCGTTTTGGAAGAATTGGACAAAGGTACTATGTACCAAAAAGACGATGGTTCTGTATGGATTGATTTAGAAGCCGAAAAGCTGGACCATAAGATTATGTTGCGGAAGGATGGAACATCGGTCTATGTTACCCAAGACATTGGGATAGCCGAGGCACGTTACAACAAATACAAAATGGACAAATCCATTTATACTGTTGGGGACGAACAAAACTACCACTTCCAAGTACTCAAAGCGACATTGGACAAAATAGGTAGAGACTATGCCGAAGGCATTCACCACCTCTCCTACGGAATGGTTGACCTTCCAACAGGCAAAATGAAGTCACGGGAGGGAACCGTTGTAGATGCCGACGACCTCATAGACGAGGTTGTTGCCAAAGCCAAACAAAGCACCGAAGCATCGGGTAAAATAGAAGACTTTACCAGCGAACAAGCCACAGAACTGTTTGAAAAAATTGGTATTGGAGCCATTCGGTTTTTCATATTACAAGTCAACCCACAAAAACGGATGATTTTTGATCCTGCCAAATCGGTCGAATTGGAAGGAATGACCTCCACCTTTGTTCAGTACAGCTATGCTCGGATACAGTCCTTATTGAGAAAATATGGCAAAGAGGTGCCAAATGAAATCAAGATCACCCAACTCGAACCATTGGAGCGAGAATTGATTTTGATGGTCAACAACTTTGAGAAGACAGTGCTTACAGCAGGCAAGGAGTACGACCCATCCGTCATTGCTCAATACACTTATCACCTTGCCAAAACCTTCAATAAGTTTTGGAATGAGTTGTCTATTCTCAAAGCCGACGAAGCAACCAAAGACTTTCGGGTATTGTTGTCCAATACCGTTGCACAGACCATTCAAAAAGCTTTGGGCTTATTGGGCATCAAAACCACAGATAGAATGTAAGTTTCCAAATTAGACAAAAAATTGAAATGGCCTCAATGCCTCCACATTGTCAATGTGGGGGCATTTTTTTATACTTTCAATAAATTGGGGAACTTTTAGCCTGGGTAGCAGTATTGTAATAATACGAATACGTGTTATTATTTAGACAAAAAGATCAAAAAATGAAGATTCAATTAATTTCTTGCGATGCAGCAAGACCAGACAAAAGAGCCATTGCCAAATTACTAGAAGACATTGCCACTGGAATGGACAGTTCCTTAGCCCAAGAGTTAACCAACATTTTGGTAGAAGGAACCAGTGTAGACATAGAAGTATCAGACAAAAAATCTAGTTCTGCCACACGCAGTCTACGCAAACTCTCTATTGATTATGAATTAATAGACTAAACCACATAGAAGCCAATATTACTGTGGCAAATATTCCAATTTTGCAAGTTTTTTTGTATCTTACTGATGTAAAAACAAGCTTCTTCTAGCATTTCATAGAATAAAACTTAATATATGTCACCAACCCTATTTTTCTTCTTGGGAACCTTAGTAGCCATTGTAGCCATATTGAGTGATCAGTATACCAAATTAGAAAAAGCAAAACTCAAATCAGGCGGTATAGGGGAAGATGAAAAGCGGCTATTGATGGCTATGAAGCAAGAAAATGACCAATTGAGAGAACGAGTCCAAAATTTGGAATACATTGTCACCAATTTAGATGAACATCTTTTGCCTCCTGCTCAGCCTGAATCGGATGACAAAGCCATTCAAGACCAAGTAAAAAACATTGCCAAGCGATTGAAGAACTAAGTAAAACTACTATTTATTAACCAACACAATCCCTATTTGACCTATGACTGGATTTGAAGCACTTGTCGCAATAATAGCCATTATCTCTGGCTGTATGGTACCCATTAGCATAGTAGGAGGTGCCTATTACTACAAACTACAAAAAGACAAGCTTAGATTAGGAGGACGCATTCCACCTGAAGACAAGAAATTCCTAACAGAAGTCAAAACTGAAGTCAAGCGACTCAATGCTCGTATGGAAAACCTAGAGTACATTGTCACCAATATAGATGAGAACTTGCTTCCTCCAGGCACTTCCGATGCTACAGAATCTACAAGAAAACAGCTAGAACAGATGACCAAACGCCTAGATGAACAGTCATAACAGAAATTAACTTTATTGAGTGAAATAGTAAACGATTTTATTCCGTTAGAATCGTATATATGTTGATACATATTCACAACTATTTTACTGGAAAGCAAACAAGCTGTTCATGACTGAAGTAAGAGACACTAACAATCCAAACTCTAGAAAATCATCTAAACGTATACCCCCAAAAGTAAAAAAATACCTCAAATGGGGACTCATTGCAGGCTCTATTTGTGTTTTACTAGGTGTACTTTCTATAGTAGCCCTAACCAGTGCTGTAGCGGCGGGAGCATTTGGCAAACTCCCCACCATAGAAGAGCTACAAGCCATCAAAAACCCTACAGCCTCTGAGGTTTATTCAGCCGATGGTGTACTATTGGGTCGCTATTATCTAGAAAACCGTACCAATGTCAAATACGACGAAATCTCCAAACACGCTGTCAATGCCTTGGTTGCCACCGAAGATGCCCGCTTCTTCCAACACAAAGGAGTTGACACTCGAAGCGTACTTAGAGTATTTCTCAAAACCATCTTAATGGGTGACAGAGGTTCTGGTGGGGGAAGCACCATCAACCAACAGCTCATCAAAAATCTATACAAAAGAGACAATTATGGTATGTTGACCATCCCTGTCAACAAGCTAAAAGAAATCATTGTTGGTCGTAGACTTGAGAAAGTATTTGACAAAAAAGACATTCTCAAAACCTACCTCAATACAGTACCCTTTGGCGAAAGAGTATTTGGGATAGAAGCTGCTTCTCAACGTTACTTTAGCAAAACAGCAAAAAACCTGAGTCTTGACGAGGCTGCCACCCTTATTGGAATGCTCAAAGCAACCACCTATTACAGTCCCCGTCGCCACCCTGAACGTTCCAAGACCAGACGCAATGTAGTCATCAATCAAATGCAAAAATATGGCTACATCAGCGAATCACAAGCAACAACGGCCAAGTCATTCCCGCTACAACTCAATTACAACCTACAGTCCCAAAGTGATGGACTGGCACCACACTTTAGAGCAGCCCTCAAAAAAGAACTCCAAAAATGGTGTGAAGACAATCCCAAAGCAGACGATAGCCAATACAACCTCTTTGCAGATGGACTCAAAATCTACACCACCATTGACAGCAAAATGCAACAATACGCACAAGATGCCGTCAAAAAACATATGGGCTCCCTACAAAAAGCCTTCAATGCACATTGGGCAGGAAGTTATCCTTGGGGCAGTGACCAAAGCCTTGTCAAAAATGCCATTCGCAAAACAGGTCGTTACAAAAAACTCAAAAAAGAAGGCAAACTCGACAGCGAAATAGAAAGAGAGTTTGAACTCAAAACCAAGATGACCATTTTGGGCATCAATGGCGAAGAAGTGGAAACAATGATGAGTCCCAAAGATTCCATCATCCACTACCTCAAATTGCTCAACACAGGCTTTATGGTTATGGAGCACAAAACAGGACAAATCAAAGCTTGGGTAGGCAGCATCAATCACGAATATTTCCCCTACGACCACACCAAAAGCATTCGTCAAGTGGGTTCAACCTTTAAACCCATTGTATACGCCAGTGCCATTGAGCATGGCGTTGAACCTTGTAATTATTATGGCAATGAGCTACGTACCTACATAGACGAATACAACAATGAGTGGACCCCTCGCAACTCAGATAGTTACTACGAAGGCGAGTACAGTATGAAGGGGGGATTGGCAAAGTCTGTCAACACCATTTCAGTACAGATATTATACGATACAGGTGTAGACACCATCATTCAATTGGCAAGAGATATGGGCATCAAAAACGACATACCCGCCTACCCTTCTATTGCCTTGGGCACACCAGAACTATCTCTACAAGAAATGCTCCAAGCCTATGGAACCTTCGCCAATGGAGGTTACAAAGTCGAGCCCAAATACATCAGAGAAATCAAAACCCACAACAATAAGAGTCTTGCCAAATTCCCCGTTTACAACAGTAGCAACGAGCGCATTCTCAACGCCAATACGGCAAATTTGATGGTGGAGATGTTGCAGGGCGTTGTAGACAGTGGAACAGGTAGGCGCATTCGTTTCCTATACAATCTCGATCAAGATTTTGGTGGCAAAACGGGTACGACTCAAAACCAAACAGACGGTTGGTTTATTGGCATTACACCCGACCTAGTTGCAGGTGTTTGGACAGGTGGGCAAACCCGACTCATTCGCTTTAGAACCATCGACTTGGGGCAAGGCTCCAATATGGCATTGCCTATTTATGGCGAATTTTTCAAAAAACTTTACAATGACAAAGACTATCAAAAACTCGCCAATGCTCAATTTAGGGAACCAGGCACTTATTTAGAAGACAAACTCGCTTGTGACTACTGGCGAGACGGACCACCCGAGGTCCTTGCCGATGTAGAAGTTGATCCCGAATTTCAGAGTCGAATAGACGATTTACTCAAAAAGCGTAAAATGGGGCAAAACAATCCTAGACAGACGCCCAGTCGTTCGGGTTCACGCATTACCAAAAGTAGTAGAAAAATTGGCACCAAAGAAGAACAAAGACCCAAGAATGAAAAAGAAAAACCCAAGAAAAAAAGATCCATTTGGAAACGTATTTTTGGTGGCGGGGATTGATTGAAAATTGGTCCATAGTTTTCAGTCCATAGTCGATAGACACAGCGTTTTTGGTACATTTTAAATTTAAGAGATTGAAGATTCTTTTCGGTTAATTTTGAATTTTCAGTTTTCAATTTAAAATTATTTTTGTGCAACATACATCTTTCATGGCTGCGTGTGTGCTGGTTAGCCAACGCATGTTTGGCCCTTTGTACAAGCGTGTATCCCCCCGCTCATCCGACGCTTCTAAATATTGTTAATATCAAATAAATTTCCCTCTATTTTTATTGAATGTAAACATTATTTTTTAAATTTACATCACAGTCATTTTACCTGATTGTGGAACACTTGCCTTTTGAAATGATATTGTTATTGGATGATATTATTTCAACTTTTTCCAATCATATTTTATTGAACATGTGTGTAGACCAGGTATGTCTCTACCCTATTGAACATGATTTGTAGACAAGGCATGCCTTGTCTCTACCAATCCCATACACCCTATAAATCAATGCGTGGGGATGTGGCGGCGGTAAAACCCTGAAACGCAGGACATCCATTGGCGAATCTACGCCTGATAGTAGCGAATATGGCGGCATTCCGTTGCGGTATGTAGGGACTAGGGGTGTAGGTCTGTATGTCCGTGACGGGATCACAATATTTTGTACTTGCCGCCATAGCAGCGGATAGCAGGGACACAATATGCAAACGCAGCCTAAAACGTTCCGTTCTAAAAAATAAAATTATGTATCAAACACAATCAAATGCCCAGCTATTAATCGTTGAACTGACACCGATTGTACACTACAAACAAAAACGCTGGAAGGTCAGTTTTCCCTATCACGAAGGACTCATTGAACTGGTAAAACAAGTATACAATCGCAAGTGGAGTAAAAGTATGAAAAGCTGGCACATTCCCCGCAATGAAGAGGCAATGGAACAAGTCAATATTTTGTTTAAAGATTACAAAGTGATTGTTCATAAAAACAATGGCGAACATTACCACAAAGCAATTGCCTCCCTACAAGCAGAAAAAAAAGCAGTCGCTACACCAGCAGAAAAAACAGTTGCTTTTAAATCGAATCAACATTCTCCTAAAAACAAAATACTGGTCAGAGAAGTCGAGAAGGGTTTGTTGCACCTCCACATGCCTTACAAAAAAGAATGGGTTTCGCTGGTCAAATGCATCCCACGAAGGCAATGGATTGAAGACTTAAAATGTTGGCAAGTGCCCCACAACAAACAAAGCTTGATGATGCTCAGGAGTTTACAAGGCGTGATGGAATGGGTATCTCTACCCCAAAAAACACAAACCCAGTCCGATAAACAGCCCCAAATAAGTCAAGAACAAAAAGACGCCATTATAGATTTAGAAGAACACCTTATGTTAGAGCGATTGTCACGCCATACCATTTCCAGTTACAAATCTCATCTAACTCGCTTCTTTGCCTACCACCCAAAAAAACACCCTACAGCCATAGAGGCAGACGATATTAAAAACTATTTATTGTATTTAATCAATGTACGTAAAGTGGCGGTTTCTACCCAAAACCAGGCCATCAATGCCATCAAAGCCTATTACGAAAAGGTACTCAAGCAAGAGCGGACCACCTACTACATCACCCGACCAAAAAAACCGAACCAACTCCCCAAAGTACTAAATGAAGAAGAAGTCAGAGCCATTTTAAAGATGACGCCCAATTTAAAACACCGTTGCGTACTGATGCTCATTTACTCAGCAGGTTTGCGACTGAGCGAACTCATTGATTTACGTCTAAGCGACATAGACAGTCAAAGAAAACAATTATTGGTCAAAGGCGGTAAAGGCAAAAAAGACCGCTACACCCTTTTGTCCGACAAATGCCTGAAAGCATTGCGCATCTACTATAAGCAATACCGTCCTGACTACTGGTTATTTGAAGGTATTGAAGGTGGCCAGTACGGACGACGCAGTGTCCAACAGATATTCCAGAGCGCCTGTACCAAAGCAGGTATTCAGAAACGGGTAAGCCTCCACACCCTTCGTCACAGCTTTGCCACCCACCTATTGGAAAAAGGCATCAGTTTGCGTTACATTCAACAATTACTGGGTCACGAATCTAGCAAAACCACC
>JAHDIA010000118.1 GCA_020631035.1 Chitinophagales bacterium
CGGGGAAATAAGTGATTTGAACAACACAAATTTTACTCCTAGTACTCAAGGTCAATATGTCATTCGCTATTTACTAGATGGCGCTATTCCTACTCAATGTCCAGATGAAGTATTTGACACCATAATGATACAATCTCAAGCAGATGCCAGTTTTACTTTGCCTGCTGATACTTGCTATATGGCAGGTGACATAGTTGATCCAAGTGATTATGGCTCAATTAATGTGGGAGGAACCTTTGTCATTTTATCCAGTACACCCGATGATGGGGGCACTGCAATGATCAATGCAAGCAATGGTATTTTAAGCAATCTTGTTCCCAATACAGTATATGAAATTCAATACGGTTTTGATGGTTTGTGTGGGGATACAACAACCCAAACCATAGAAATTTTTGAAGTTTACGACATTGATACTCCTACCAGCGTTACCATCTGTTTGGGTGAAGATTACACCCTACCCGATGGTATGGTCATCACTCAACCCAATATGGATGACCTTTTTGAGGATGTCAATGTTGGTCCAACAGTCAATGGATGTGACAGTTTAATTACCATCGAATTGATTGTACAAGATACTGCTACTGTCAATGTATCGAATATTTTATGCGATGGTGCGACAGCTTATACCTTTGATTTAGAAATTCTTCAAATGGGGGACTTTGAAGTAGATGTTGTTCCTAGTCAAGCAGGATTTCCTGCAAGCATTAATGGTCAAACAGTGACTAATTTTTCCATTGACAACAATCCTAGTGGCTATACTTTAATCATAACAGACCAAAATGGCGAGATGTGCGTTTCGACCATTAGTGGTTTATTAGAAGATCCTGTCTGTGGCTGTCCAACTGTTTCGATGCCAGTCAATGATGTACAAGATTTTTGTGCAATGGGAGCTGTCAATTTAGTAGACCCTGAAAGTATGATTGTAGTAGACAGTCTAACACATGCACTTTATGGAGGCATTGAGTGGTTTACCGATGCGGCACTGACCAATGAAATCACTGCAGCTGATTTGGATCTTGAACACAGTGGAATGGATAGTTGTGCTGTTGAAATCACTGTCTTTTATGCTGGTCTTATCTGTTTAGATCTAGATGCAGATCCCATTTCTGCAGGTTCAGTCACGGCAAATGTATATCCAGAAGTAGCTGCTCCTAGCATTTCAGCAGCAGCAGTCGATCCTATTACAGGTGAATGTACCTTTAACATTAGCCCTGCTTGTTCAGGAGATGATTTGAGTATAACAGAAATTATTTTGAACCCAGGTGTTGAAGCTGGAGATACACTTGTTACAGTTACAAGTGGCATTATGGACAGTGAATGTCCTAGTGAAGATTTTACACTATCTTTTACAGCTTGTCCCAATTTGGGTTGTTTGATGAGTGATTTTGATTTTGCCAATGACCCTGTATTGGAAAGCATTGCTGATGGTGATACTTTGGCATTGTTACCAGAGGCAGGGATAGATTACAACATCATAGATGATTTTAATACCATTTTTGGTGACATTATTTGGTTCTATGGTACCGATCCTGATAATGATGCTAGCTATGTTGAAGGAACACCTTTGACACATTCTGATCCAACATCTTGTTTACCAGAACAAGTTACACTTTATGCCTTTGTACAATGTGATGAAAATGGTGATGGAACACCAGACAGTTGGGTACAAGTAGCAGAACACAATTATCAAGTATTTCCACCATTACAAGCTCCTACCATCACCTTAGATGATATTGACGGTGATGGTACTTGTACTTATATTATTGAAGCTGTCTGTCCTGATGATGTATTTGATTTGGCTTCCCCCTTTCAATTACCAGAAGGTACTGCAGCAGGAGATACAATGATTGTTGTTACTTCTAGCGATCCAGATAACCCTAGTACCATTACAGTCACTGTATCTTATGACGAATGTCCTGATGTCAACTGTCCAAGCTTAGCTATAGACGCTTTACCTGCTAGTTTATGTATAGGAGATATGATAGACTTAGCTAATTTTGTAGGTACAGCTGATCCAGGAAGCTGGAGTTTGATTGATAGCCCAGTTGGTGGAGCAGGTGCCTTGAGTGGTACTGACTTCAATACTACTGGACAACCAGAAGGAACTTATGTTTTCCGTTATCTACTAGATGGTGCCATACCTACTCAATGTGATGATTTCGTTACAGATACGATTCTAGTACAAGACCAAACCGATGCTAGTTTTACTTTGCCTAACAATTTATGTTATACCGCTGGGGAGGTAATTGATCCTAGCGATTATGACCCAATTAATGTTGGAGGTGTATTTAGCATTCTATCTAGTACTCCAGACGATGGAGGTATGGCGCAGATTAATGCTGGCAATGGTGTTATCAGTACTCCAGCATTCAATACAACTTACGAGATTCAATACGCCTTTGATGGTTCTTGTGGCGATACTACAACTCAAACCATTAGTGTTTTTGAACAACCAAGTATGCAACAACTCACAACAATGGTTTGTAATGAAGAGGAGTTAGATTTAAATGACATCGTTGAATTTACTCCTGCTTCGGGTGGTGCAGAAACGTGGTTTTATGTTTTGGGGACAGATACTTTTGATGTAGATACTTTCTTTGGAGGCGCTGTATTTACGCCTGCTGATGGAGGGTTAATCGGCAATCAAAACTTCTTTGTCATTTATGAAATAAATGCAAGCTCTTGTGCAGATACCCTTGATGTACCTCTAGAAATTATTGCACAGGATACTGTAGACTTCACTTATCCCGATTCTCCTTACTGTGAAGGCCAAGTAATCACCCCAGAATTGGGCAGTGGCTTTGTCAGTGGTGGTGAGTTTGATTATACAGACTTTATTCCACAAGGAGATGCAAGTGGAATGGTACTTGATCCAACAACAGGTGAAATCACTGGTGGTGTTCAAGGAAATTACTGTATTAATTATACTACGATAAATACAGCTAATATGTGTCCTAGTACATCCGAAGAGTTTTGTATTTTAATCAATCTTGCTACACCAACGACCATCAATGATACCTTGATTTGTGCTGGTTCTGATTTGAATTTGGCAGACATTCCTTTACAAGATAACTCAGGAGAGTGGTTGACCATACCTGGCAATACTCCTGTAACTGGTGGTGATTTACAGTTGACAAACATTACTAGTGATGTTTCCTTTTATTACAATTATCCAGACCCAACAAGTTGTTTAGCTGGTGATACTTTGAATATTGAAGTACAAGAAGAACCAAGTATCCTAATTGAAAGCATTGCTTGTATAGATGACTCCAATTTCTCTTTTGATTTAACTGTTGGCGAAGCAGGGGTTATTTATGATTTGGTTTTCACTCCAAATGCTGCTGGCGCTCCAACTACCATAGATGGTGCAACAACAGTTACGATTAGCTTACCTAATGATAGTTACATTATTACAGTCAATCAAACTCTATCAAATGGTATTATTTGTTCTACTGATTCTGATTCAGTTGAAAATCCTAACTGTGATTGTCCAGTCAATGATGTGATTGTAGAAGCATTGCATTTTTGTACCACTGGTTCCATAGATACCACCCAATATACTCCTCAAATATTGGCAAACATTACACAAAATACCGACCAACTCGATTCAATTATCTGGTTTTCCGATGCTGCTTTGACACAATCTGTCCTTGCAGTTGACTTGGACATTACCCATCCTGGCTTGCCAGAATGTAATACCTTAGAAGATACCATCTTTGCTGCATTGATTTGTAAAACTTCCCCAGATCCAATTTTAGCTGCTACCATAAGTATTTCTGTTTATCCAGACTTGAGCAATTTACAAATAGAGATAGATAGTACAGATTGTGGACCAAGTGTCCAAATGTATGAGTGTGCAGCAGCAGGATTTGAAATTGACAATACCTATGATCCAGGTAGTGGTGCAAATCCAGATTTTAATTCAGAAACATCTGGAGGTAGCTTTGACTTTATTATTAGCAATCCAAATGTTCCTGATTCTTTGGATGCCTCTGTTTGTAATGAAATAAGTTTCCCAATTACCTATTTATGTGCCAATTGTCCAAGTACAGATGATCCAAATCTTGAAGAGCATAGTTGTGGTTTGGCTACTGTTCCTAGTATTACATTAAATGATGACAATGGCAACCCTGTTTTATGGTTGAGCGATGTCAATGATGAAACAACAGATTATGACTTTACTACTGCTTATGACAATACCAATTGTAGTCCAGATACAGTTGTACTCAATGCAGCTATTTTATGCGATGACGATTTGGATACAGCTACACCTGATATATTAATTGATTTAGGGGTAACTTATACCATCTATTTCTATCCTTCTAATATTGATAATTTTGTCAGTTTGAGTACTTCTTCAGATAGCTGTACTATTGAGGCAATCATTGATCCATCTTGTGGTTCTTTTGTAAGTCTTCAAACTCCAACTGATAATCCAATTACAGTAGGACCTGGCGAAATGGGAGATACCACTTTTACCATAGTGTACAATTTCCCTCCTAGTATTAATCCGCCTTGTTTTACACCTGTTGAATTAACTGGTTCATTCAATTGTCCTGATGATTGTCCGACCGACTTGAGTGCTACTGGAGATACCATCATTTGTTCTGGGACACCTATCACCCTTACTGCTAGTGTGGTGGGAACTGATATGGCTACGACCTATCAATGGAATGATGAAAATGGTTCCATTGCTGGTGAAACCAATTCTACTTTTAGTCCTACTACTACCAATAATTCTTGTCAGATTGATACTTTGGTCTTTACGGTAACGGCTGAATGCAATGGTAATCCTGTTGATCCTGCCAATCCAACGGATGCCACTGTTACAGTTATTGTTTATCCTGAAATTCAGTTGGACATTCCTATGGGGGAATGTACACTTGAAGTAACTGATGATTGTAATACTGGTTTGTTGGTCATCGAATACGATGATGGCTCAGGGACTTGGACGGCTACGCCTCCCCTTCCTCCTGATATGCCAACTACTAACGATATGCTTGATGTCAGAGCTTACTACTTAGACATTGATCAAAATGGAGACAATAGTATGGACTGTTTGGTACAAGATGTTGTTACCGCTAGTTGTACAGGTTGTCCTACTGTTACTACTCCGCTAGACTCAACTGAGTTTGCTTGTGATAACTTTAGTATTTTACTTTCTGACCTTGAAGCTAGTATTGTCATTGATGATCCCAATATGCAAGAAAATGGCTTTGCTTGGTTTGAAGATGCTGCTTTTACTCAACCCATTAATGACTTAAACTATTCTTTGAGTAACACCAATTGTGCCCCTCTAAGCGATACTGTATTTGTCGCATTATTGTGTGATAGTGATCCAAATGTTATTGCTGATGCTGGACAACTCATTGTCACTGTTTATCCAAATGATATAACAACATTTGTGGATACTAGTGGCACCAACTCTTGTGAAACCTCAGTTGCCATTGATCCGAGCTGTCTCAATCTTGTTAGCATCACTGAAGGATTGACTGTATCACATGGTCCTGGTACTAGTGGCATTGATACCTTTACAGTTGTATATGATTTTGGTACAAGTGGTCTCAACTGTTTCAATGACTTTATTTTGGAAGTTCCTTTCAACTGTCCTGATGATTGCCCGAGTGACCTGAGTGCTACTGGGGATACCATCATTTGTTCTGGGACACCTATCACCCTTACTGCTAGTGTGGTGGGAACTGATATGGCTACGACCTATCAATGGAATGATGAAAATGGTTCCATTGCTGGTGAAACCAATTCTACTTTTAGTCCTACTACTACCAATAATTCTTGTCAGATTGATACTTTGGTCTTTACGGTAACGGCTGAATGCAATGGTAATCCTGTTGATCCTGCCAATCCAACGGATGCCACTGTTACAGTTATTGTTTATCCTGAAATTCAGTTGGACATTCCTATGGGGGAATGTACACTTGAAGTAACTGATGATTGTAATACTGGTTTGTTGGTCATCGAATACGATGATGGCTCAGGGACTTGGACGGCTACGCCTCCCCTTCCTCCTGATATGCCAACTACTAACGATATGCTTGATGTCAGAGCTTACTACTTAGACATTGATCAAAATGGAGACAATAGTATGGACTGTTTGGTACAAGATGTTGTTACCGCTAGTTGTACAGGTTGTCCTACTGTTACTACTCCGCTAGACTCAACTGAGTTTGCTTGTGATAACTTTAGTATTTTACTTTCTGACCTTGAAGCTAGTATTGTCATTGATGATCCCAATATGCAAGAAAATGGCTTTGCTTGGTTTGAAGATGCTGCTTTTACTCAACCCATTAATGACTTAAACTATTCTTTGAGTAACACCAATTGTGCCCCTCTAAGCGATACTGTATTTGTCGCATTATTGTGTGATAGTGATCCAAATGTTATTGCTGATGCTGGACAACTCATTGTCACTGTTTATCCAAATGATATTGCAGCATTTGTGGATACAAGTGGTTCTAATTCGTGTTTGACTTCTTTAATAATTGATCCTAGTTGTAATCCTTATGTAAGTGTCACACCTAATGTATCCATTTCTCATGGCTTGGGTGAAACAGGAATTGATACATTTATGGTGAGTTACGACTTTGGAATAAGTAATCTTACTTGTTTTACAGATTTGCTATATGAAATACCTTATGACTGTCAATCAGATTGCCCTACAGCATTGTCTATTCCTCCACAGTTCTTTGCTTGTGAAAATGACATAGTAAGTATTCAATCTAGTATTCAAGGTGGTGGTAGTGGCACCATTACATATGTATGGAGAGGTAACGATGGTTCTATTCTACCTGGACAAAATGATCCTGAATTGCTATTAAGTGTTGCCAATCCTCAATGTGGTCCAGAAACATTTATGTATTCTGTTGTTGCATTCTGTGATGGCAATCCTATTCTACCAGCAAATCCTGCGGATACCATTACAATGGTAACAGTTTATCCAATACCTGACATTACTGTCCCAACTGGTGAATGTACATTGGAAGTCATTGACAATTGTAATGAACCTTCATTGGTGATTGAATACGACGATGGTTCAGGCATCTGGTCTACTACTCCACCAACAGCAACCGAAGGATTGACTGTTAGTTGGCGTGCCTATTATGCAGACATAGATGGCAATGGTGATATGAGTTTGGATTGTTTGGAAAGTGGCACCATCACTGCAAGCAATTGTGTTATGGATTGCCCAATGATACTTCAAGCTCTTAATTTAGATACCCTTGCCTGTGGTAGTGTCAACATACCACTACAAGATTTAACAACCAATATTGTCATCAATGATTCTGCACAATTCCTTGGATATGTGTGGTTCAATGATGCAGCATTGACACAAAATATCGGCTTTAACTATACTCAAACCAATAACAATTGTGCCCCTCTCAATGATACCATTTATGTTGGATTGCTTTGTGATGCAACTCCCAATGATACTGTCATAGCAGCAGGGCAATTAAGCATTAGTATTTACCCAAGTGACATCAGTAGTTTTATTGATACAATGGGTACCAATACTTGTAACACTTCTGTGAACATTGATCCTAGTTGTGGTACTTTGGTTACCATAACTGAAGGACTAAATATGAGCCACAATGCAGGGGAAGTAGGCATTGATACCTTTACAGTAAATTATGATTTTGGTACAAGTGGACTCAACTGTTTTGCACCTTTCATAGTAGAAGTTCCATACAATTGTCCTGATGATTGTCCAACGAATCTTATTGCAATGAGTGATACCGTTATCTGTTCAGGAAGTAGTGCTACATTTACAGCAAGTGTCACAGGAGATGACAGCAATGTCTCTTATCAATGGTTAGATGCCAATGGAACAATTGTTGGAACTGGTGATCCTACTTTAATTGTGAATAACTTACCCAATGCAAGTTGTGAACCTCAAATCTTTACTTATAGCGTTTCGGCTACTTGCAATGGTCAGCCTATTTTACCAGCCAATCCACAAGATACCATTGTTCAATTGACCATTTATCCAGAATTTGATATAGAGGTTCCAGGAGCTGGTGACTGTACATTAAGTGTCATAGACGATTGTAATGGTCTTACTCCTTTGGTCATCGAATATGATGATGGTTCAGGAACTTGGTCCACAACACCGAATCCTACTCCTGTCAATGGAGAAAGTATTTTCTGGAGAGCCTATTACTTAGATATTGATGGAAATGGAGACAATAGTATGGATTGTTTAATTGACGGTCAGGCTGTTGCCTCTTGCTTGGACTGTCCTACTGTTAATACTGAATTGGATACCATTCTTTATGAATGTGGGGGAATTGCAGCTATGCTGAATACCTTTGAAGTATTGGTTGACTTACAAGATGACAACAATCAATTTGGTATGTATCAATGGTTTGCTGATGAAACCCTAAGCCAACAAATTGCTGTTGATTACAATTTGACAGCCAATGGGTGTGCCCCTGTCGCAGATACTGTCTACCTTGGATATACTTGTTTGTCTGATGCAACAGTCATATTAGATGCTGGTCAAATCATATTCAATGTATATCCAAATGATATAAGTTCTTTTGTTGATCCTACAGGAACCAATACTTGTGAAACCTCTATTATTGTGGCTCCAGAGTGTGCAGGTTTTGTCAGTTATACTCCTAGCCCTAGTATCTTGCACACAACAGACGATGGCATAGGCATAGATACTTTTACCATTTCTTATAACTATCCTATTGAGGCTCCAATATGTATTCCTAATTTTATTGTAGAAGTACCTTATGAATGTCAATTTGTTTGTCCAGATATTACTGTAAATATAGATTCTACCATCTGTTCTGATGGCAGTGTGACCATTGCTGGTTCTGTTTATGATACAACAGGAATGTATAGTGATACAGTATTGACTGCTCAAAATTGTGATAGTGTCATTAATTTAAACTTAATGGTATTGCCTTTTGGTACACCTGAAAATGCTGGTCCTTCTGTGATTTGTGAAGGTGATAGCAGTACCATACAATTTGACTTAGAAGGTGGTGGTCCATATGACTTGGTATATACAGATGGATTTAGCAATTTTACATTACTAGGTATAGAAGATGGTCATACAGAAACCATTTTCCCACCAGTGGGTAATACCTACTCCATTATTTCAATTAGCAATCCAAATGGAGTACCTTGTCAAGCTTTGAATTTAAATTTCTTCTCCATTCAAGTCAACCAATTGCCTACGGTCAGTAATATCAATACAGACTGTTCTGTTGACAATACTACCTATACTGTTACTTTTGATATAGCAGGTGGTGATGGCAACTATACTGTACTACCTGATAACAATGTTGTTGGTGGCGTATTTACCAGTAATCCAATAGCAAGTGGACAAGCTTATAGCTTTATGGTATTCGACACAAATATGTGCGACACCATAATGGTTCAAGGTGGTCCTATTGATTGCTCTTGTACCACCGATGCAGGCACAATGGACCCTAATTTATTGAGTATCTGTGAGGACTCTACTGTTACCGTTTTTGTTCCCAATGACACCGTATTTGACAATGCAGCCAATGATGGCGGAATGTTTGTCTTGCATGACAATGCAGGAACGAGCTTGGGCACTCTCTTATCCTTTAGCCCTGTGAATGCCAATAGTTGGACTTTCTCTATTGATACCATTAACAATATCAACTTTGAAACAACTTACTATATTTCTTATGTAATAGGTCCCCTTGTGGGCGGAGTCATTGACATTACTGCCAACTGCTTCTCAGTTTCTGCAGGTACTCCTGTTATCTTCTATGAAAGTCCTATGGTAAATGGTGGTCCTACCAATCCTAGTGTTTGCGGATTGACTTATCAAATGCAAGCTGTTTCTAGCATTGGTACGGGTACTTGGGCTTTTGTAAGTGGTCCTGGTACAGCGAATATTGTCAATGCCAATGACCCAACAACAGAAGTCACTGTCGATGTATTTGGTGTTTACCAATTTACTTGGAATGAAAGCAACAATGGCTGTCTTGGTCTGCCTTATACTGTAGAAGTTACTTTTAATGAAGCAACTCCTGTAGCCTTGAGCGATACCACTATTTGTGAAACCGATTTGCCTCAAGCATTGGATAATTTCTTACCTACAGGATTTAGTTTCACTTATACATGGTATACAGATGATGCTGGAATGCCCAATTTAGCCAACCCAATTACACAAACAGATAATGTAACTGCTACTTATTGGCTAGTCTATACAGATGCCAACAATTGTCAAGGTCAAAGTTCATTTGTACTGACCGAAAGTTGTGACTGTCCAACTCTTTCAACACCTTTGGATAGCATCGCTAAATTCTGTATTGTTCCAAATCTTGATTTTGATTTGACCTCTGTTTATTCAGAATTGGGTATATCAGATATTTCACAAGTTAGCTTTAACTGGACAGATGAAAACAATATGGCTATTGATGCTTCCATACCATACCCCATTCCATTTATCGAAATGGGCTGTGTACCTGATACAAGTGTATTGAGTCTAGAGGCAGTTTGTACTAGTGATCCTTCAGTGACCTTAGATGGAGGGCAATTGACTTTCATTGTCTACCCAACAGTTGTGGCATCTATGTATGATGTTCCTCCACAACAAGGATGTGAAACAGAAATCACCAGCAATTGTGGTAGTACTCCACTATTGATTACCTATACTACAGATAGTGGCACAACCAATACCCCTCCACCTGCTCCTGCTCCTGGAGATAGTATTGAAATCAATTATCTTATCAACATTTTAGGTTCTCCGCAAGGACCTGAATGTGGAATAGCAGGTGCATATACTGTTGCTTGTCCTTCTGATGATACTTGTACTGTGGTCTTTAATGACACAACTATTTGTTTTGGAGAAATAGTCAATTTGGAAGACTTAATAGATACCATTACATCTGCAAATTATGTATTCTATGAGGGCAGCATTAGTAATCCTGCACTTCCTGGTCCAACTGTCCAACCATTTGACACTACTCTATACATTATTCAGGAATCAGTTTGTATGACTCGAGACTCTGCCTTTGTCTATGTAGTACCATTGGTAGAAGCTGGTACAGGAGAAACATTAGAGACTTGTAGTGATACTATCCCTATTGATTTGTTTGGTTTAGTTAATGGTGGAGATGTAGGAGGCACTTGGACACTTGATGCTTCAAGCGATACTCCACAAGCAGGTACCTTTAATGGTGGTAGCGGCTTGTTCTCTCCTGAATCAAATCTTACAGGGATTTATATATTCCAATACAAAATAGAAAATGGCAATTGTTCTGACAGTACCAATGTAACAATAAATGTAACAGGATTGCCAGAAATCATAGTGGATGACCAAACCTTCTGTGATTTCCCTGTAGGCATTGACACTGCCAATTATGACATTATATTAGACTATACTCTCAATGACAACCAAAATGGCAATTTGGGTATTTTCAATGATGTTGGTGGTTCCCCACAAATGGAGATTCCTTCTATTAGTGGTGCGGGAACTTACTGGCTGGTTTATACAGTAGGCAATTGTACAACCGAAAGCTCATTTATCATCACCGAAAGTTGTGACTGCCCTGATTCTTATTCCGCAATGGCAGATACAAGTATTTGCTCTGAAGGCACAATTGCTTTAATGGCAACTTCTATGCCTGATGGTCAAGTAACCTATACTTGGTTTGATGAAAACAACATTATGGTTCCTGACCCAAGCAATGTAACATTGCCTATCAACAATTCTTGTAGTGTTGATACACTAACTTATTCGGTAA